>NZ_VWWG01000049.1:0-44343 GCF_011753085.1 Burkholderia sp. Tr-862 | reverse complement strand
CCCCATCCATCGATAACAAGACGTGCGCGCCGCGCGTTTGCGGCGCGCACCGAAACGCAGATTGACAGGCACACGACAAGGAGAATCCGCAATGAAGAAGAAACTGATCTGCCTGCTGGTGGCCGGCATCGCGTTCGCGCTCGTTCAGCTGCACGAGTGGCGCGACCATCCATACGGCCCGACCGTACATCTGTACGGCAGCCTGTACTTCACGATCACCGGCTTACACCTCGCGCACGTGGTGGCCGGGCTCGTCATCCTCGCGCTGCTCGCCGGCTGGACGGCCGCCGGCTTCTTCAGCCGCGAGCGACGCGTCGCGCTGACGGTCGGCGGACTCTACTGGCACTTCGTCGACATCGTGTGGCTGTTCATCTTCACCGCGCTGTACGTGTCGCCGTACTGGCTCAGGAGGTCGGGATGAACGACGCCCGACGCTCGTGGACTCCGTTGCTCGCAATCGCGGCCGGCCTCATCGGCGCGCCCGCGCTGTGGTTCGCGCAGATGCTCGCGTCCGAGGCGCTGGCGTCGACCGCGTGCTATCCGCTCGGCGTCGCGCAGGCCGTGCCGCGCTGGGCGCACGTGGGCGTGTGGCTCGCGCTGATCGCCGCGTGCGCATTCGCGCTGGCAGCGGCGTTCGCCACCTGGCTCGTGCGCACGTGGCAACGCAGGCACGACGCCAACGTTCAGGCCGCGACGCGCGACGACAGCACGCGATTCCTCGCGCGCTGCGGCATGCTCGCCGCGCTCGGGTTCGTGATCGGTCTCGTGTTCACGGGAATCGTGTCGGCTTTCGTGGGGCCGTGCAGTCCATGGCGCTGATCTCGTTCGCTTCGTTCCTCTTTCCGGGGCGCGCTGCCAGCGCCGTACTCGCCGTGTGCGTCGCGCTCGCCGCATGCGACATGCAGCAGGACGACCATCCGGTGTCCGGCGGCGATACGGCCGACGCCGCGTCGGCGGCAGAAGCACCCGAACCCGCGTCGGGCTGGCGTTTCGTGCGCATTGGTGCGTCGGCGGCCGATGCCGGCGCGTCGATGTCGGCTCGCGTGAAAGAGGATCGCCGGCTTTCCGGGCCGCCTGCCGCGGCGGCGACCTCAACGCCTGCCGCGCCATCGGATGCGGCATCCGCCAAGGCGGCCCGACGCCCGATGGTCGCCGCTGCCGCCGCGAACGCCGACGCCGCGACGATCGCGCGCGGCCGCTACCTCGCGCTTGCCGGCGACTGCGCGGCCTGCCACGACGCGGCCGATCACACGCCCTACGCGGGCGGCCAGCCGGTGAATTCGCCGTTCGGGCCGATCTATGCGCCGAACATCACGCCGGATCCGGCGCACGGAATCGGCCACTACACGCTGCGGCAGTTCGACGACGCGTTGCGGCGCGGCGTGCGCGCGGATGGCAGTTGGCTGTATCCCGCGATGCCCTACCCGTCGTTCGCGCGCATGACCGACGCCGACGTGCGCGCGCTCTATGCGTATTTCATGCGCGGCGTCGCGCCGTCCTCGAACGCGGCAAAGCTCACGCGGCTGCCGTTTCCGTTCAACCAGCGCTGGGCGCTCGGGCTATGGAGCCTCGCATTCGCGAACCGCGACCGGTTCGTGCCGCAATCGTCGCAATCGGCGCAATGGAATCGCGGCGCGTATCTCGTGCAGGGGCTCGGCCACTGCGGCGCGTGCCATACGCCGCGCGGCCCGGCCTACAACGAGCGCGGCTACGACGAGCACAGCCCGGCGTTCCTGACCGGCGGCATCAACGATCACTGGTTCGCGCCGAACCTGACCGGCGCGGACGCGGACGGCCTCGGCCGCTGGACAGTCGACGACCTCGCCGCCTTCCTGCGCAGCGGTCACGCGGTGCGCGGCGCGGTGTTCGGCGCGATGGCGCCGGTCGTCGAAGAGAGCACCGCGCTGCTCAGCGATGACGATCGTCGCGCGATCGCCGTCTACCTGAAGTCGTTGCCCGCGCAACCGACCGCCGCGACGAACCCGCTGGGCGTCGGCGTCCCGCGGCTGACGGCCGCCGGGCCGCGGCCGGAAGGCGGTCAGCAGGCGCCGGGAGCCGGCGTGTACGCGGGGTTCTGCGCACGCTGTCACGGCGCGGACGGCGCCGGCGTGCGCGATCACGGCCCGCCGCTCGCGGGCAATACGGCTGTGCTCGCGGCCGATCCGACGAGCGCGATCCGGATCGTCGTCGAAGGCGCGCGGCCGGCGCCCGGCACGAACGGCCCCGTGCAGCGGATGCCCGCGATGCGCGTCGCGCTGACGAGCAGCGAAATCGCGGCGGTGGTCAGCTATGTGCGCGGCGCGTGGGGGAATCGCGCCGCGCCGGTGTCGGAGCAGGATGTGAGGCGGTTGCGGGCGGCGATCCATCGATAATGGCGTGCTTGCGGGCCGCTCCCGGCGCGATGCCATCGCGGACCGGACCGATCGGATTCGCCGACCGCGATTCACATCGACGTGCGATTCACGTCATGGGTCCATCACGCCGCCGTGTTCGCACCTTCGCACCAATGCTCGATGACGCGCGCTGTCAGATCGCGCCGTTCGTCGCATCGCGCATTCAGGTGTTGCCGGAACGGCGCATCGTGCATCGTATTCATCACGTGCAGCCCCGTGCGGACGATATCCACGACGCTGGTCACGGCTAACCCTTTTCCGGCGATGACGGGCATTGGCCGCATTCCGACGAAGTCGCTACCGCATCGCCACCGCTTCGGATTCCGGTGCCTGCCATCCGCCGCCCAGAGCCTTGAACGCAGCAACCGCCGCGCGTGCGGATTCGGTTTGCGCCTGCACGCGTTGGTCGGACGCGCGCAGCAGGTTTTCGTCTGCCTGCAGCACTTCGATCAGGCTGACGACGCCTTTCTGGTACGCCGCAAACGACGCGGCTCTTGCTCGGCCCAGCGAATCCACGCCACCGGCAAGAACGGCCGCCTGTTCGTCGCGTTTAACGAGCGCCGAGAACGCGTTTTCGACATCCTCGGTCGCGTGCAGCGCCGCGAGCCGATACGCAGCCAGCATTTCGGCATCCTGCCCTTTGGCCTGCGCGATCTGCGCATTGATCCGGCCGAAGTCGAACAGGCGCCAGCGCAGGCCGAGCACGCCCGCGGCCTGGTTGGCGCCGCCGGTAAACAGATTGCCCGCGCCCATCGTCGTCGCGCTACCGATCAATCCGCTCAGCGAGAACTTCGGGTAATACTCGGCGATGGCCACGCCGATGCGCGCGTTCGCCGCCGCCACGCGCCGCTCGGCCACGATCAGGTCGGGCCGCCGCCTGAGCAGTTCACCGGGCGTTCCCGTCGCCGCGATCCGCGGCGCAACCGGCACGTCGCCGCCGTCGAGCAATTCCGCCCGATGCGTGCCGGGCTGCGAACCGAGCATCACGTCGAGCGCGTTCATCGCCGTGTCCAGCGCCGCTTCGAGCACCGGCACCGTGGCGCGAACCTGCGCGAGCGCGCCTTCGGCCTGCCTGACCTGAAGCTCCGCCGCGAGACCCTTGCCATACAGCAGACTGATGGTGGACAGCAGATCCTGCTCGGTCTGCACTTGATGCCGTGCGACCTTCAGCCGGCCCTGCAACCCGCGAATCGTGATGTAGATGTCCGCGGTTTGCGCGGCGACGGCAAGGCGCGTCGCCACCGCGCCGGCTTCCGACGCCTGGTAGTCGGCGAGCGCCGCTTCGCGGCCGCGGCGCAACCCGCCGAACACGTCCAGTTCCCAGCTCGCGTTGAAGTCGGCCTCATAGTCGCTGCCGTGACGGTCGAAACCCGGCGCCGAATTCAGCACGCGCCCCAACGGCGTTTCGACCGACTGGTAGACGCGCGCCGCCTGACCACTCACCTCGCCCGAAGGCAGCAGCGCGGCATTGGCTGCACTCAGCCCTGCGCGCGCTTGTGCGACGCGTGCCGCAGCCTGCGCGAGATCGAGGTTCTGCGCCAGGGCCAGCGTGACGTAGCGCGTCAGTTGCGGATCGCCGAAACCCGTCCACCACGTCGCGAGGTCGGCATCGGCGGCCGCGTGCCGCTGGTCCACGGCGGCCTGGCCCAGGAACCGCTGCGGCATCGCGACGTCCGGGCGCACGTAGTCGGGACCGACGGCGCAACCCGCCAACAGGACGGCAACAAGAACCGCGGCAACGACGGGTTTGGGTAGCATGACGGTTTTCGCAAGAATTCGATAGTGACTATAATACCAAATAGTCACTCGTTGTCCATCCTGTCGGCTGCAGCCCATGAAAAAACCCGCTTCTTCCCCGGCCCCCGCGCGGGGGCCGGCCGACCATGACGTCCGGGACCAGATCGTCGTCGCCGCCACCGAGCACTTCAGCCGGTACGGCTATGAAAAGACGACCGTGTCCGATCTCGCGAAGGCGATCGGCTTCTCGAAGGCCTATATCTACAAGTTCTTCGAGTCGAAACAGGCGATCGGCGAAATGATCTGCGCGAACTGCCTGCACGAGATCGAGACCGAGGTGCGCGCGGCCGTCGCCGAGGCCGAACTGCCCACCGAAAAGCTGCGGCGGATGTTCAAGGTCTTTACCGAAGCGAGCCTGCGGCTGTTTTTCCGCGATCGCAAGCTGTACGACATCGCCGCGTCGGCCGCCACCGGGAACTGGCAGTCGGTGCAGGACTACGAAGCGCGCGTGCAGAAACTGCTGCAGGACGTGCTGCAGGCAGGCCGCCAAAACGGCGAGTTCGAGCGCAAGACGCCGCTGGACGAAACCGCGATGGCGATCTACCTGGTGATGCGCCCGTACCTGAATCCGCTGCTGCTGCAATACAACCTCGACACGACGGACGCCGCGCCCGCGCAGTTGTCCAGCCTCGTTCTGCGCAGCCTGGCCCCATGATGCGTCACCGTTTGTGACCATTGACTATTTTAGTCACTAGATCCACAATGAAAGCCTCGAACACTTCGTCATTGGGTCTTTCATGGTCAGGCGTCGCCTCGCTCTCTTCGCAGTCGCTTCCGCACTGCCGCTCGCGCTAGCCGCGTGCAGCGGAAAAGCGCCTTCCGATCCGCGCACGGAAGCGCCGCTCGTGCGTATCGCCGTCGTGCAGGCGGCCGTTCCCGCGTCCCGCGCGTTTACCGGCACCGTCGCCGCCCGCGTGCAGAGCGACCTCGGGTTCCGGGTGTCCGGCAAGGTGCAGGAGCGGCTCGTCGACGCCGGTCAAACCGTCCGGCGCGGCCAGCCGCTCATGCGGCTCGACCCGGTCGACCTGAAGCTCGCGGCCCGCGCACGCGACGAGGCCGTGGCCGCCGCACGGGCCCGCGCGCGGCAGACCGCCGAAGACGAAGCCCGCTACCGCGACCTGCGCGGCACCGGCGCGATATCGGCATCGGCCTATGACCAGATCAAGGCGGCGGCCGATGCCGCCAAGGCGCAACTGAGTGCCGCCGAGGCCGACGCGAACGTCTCGCGCAATGCGACAGGCTATGCGGAACTCGTCGCGGACGGCGACGGCGTCGTGATGGAAACCCTCGCCGAGCCCGGTCAGGTCGTCAGCCCGGGCCAGCCGGTGGTACGGCTCGCGCACGCCGGCAGCCGCGAGGCCGTGATCCAGCTGCCCGAAACCCTGCGCCCGGCAATCGGGTCGAGCGCACAGGCCGAGCTGTTCGGCAAGCAGGACGCGAGCGTTCCCGCGACGCTGCGCCAGCTCTCCGATACCGCGGATACCAGAACGCGCACGTTCGAAGCGCGGTATGTGCTGCAGGGTGCATTGGCCGGCGCACCGCTGGGTGCGACCGTCACGATCCGGATCGCGGACGGCGCGCCGCAAGCCGGCCTGCAGGTGCCGATCGGCGCGCTGCTGGACGCAGGCAAAGGGCCCGGCGTGTGGGTCGTCGCCGGCGATCCGGCCAAGGTGGCGTGGCGGCCGGTCAAGCTCGAGCATCTGGACGACGACAACGCCCGGGTGTCCGGCACGCTGAAGCAAGGCGAGCGCGTCGTCGCACTCGGCGCCCACTTGCTGCGCGAAGGCGAAACGGTCCGGGTGTCGCCGCAGGCCATCGCGGTTGCAAGCGAAGGAGCACGGCCGTGAGCGAGCGCCGATTCAACCTGTCGGCGCTCGCCGTGCGCCAGCGCGCGGTCACGCTGTTCCTGATCTGCCTGATTTCGCTCGCCGGGCTCGTGTCGTTCTTCAAGCTGGGCCGCGCGGAAGACCCGGCCTTCACGGTCAAGGTGATGACCATCGTCACCGCCTGGCCCGGCGCGACCGCGCAGGAAATGCACGACCAGGTCGCCGAAAAGATCGAAAAGCGCATGCAGGAGCTGCGCTGGTACGACCGCACCGAAACCTACACGCGCCCCGGTCTCGCGTTTACGACGCTGACGTTGCTCGACAGCACGCCGCCGTCCGAGGTGCAGGAGCAGTTCTATCAGGCGCGCAAGAAGATCGGCGATGTGGCGAACGATCTTCCGTCGGGCGTGATCGGCCCGATGGTCAACGACGAATATGCGGACGTCACGTTCGCCCTCTTCGCACTGAAGGCCAAGGGCGAGCCGCAGCGCCTGCTGGTGCGCGACGCGGAAACGCTGCGCCAGCGGCTGCTGCACGTGCCCGGTGTGAAGAAGGTCGACATCATCGGCGAGCAGGCGGAGCGCATCTATATCCAGCTGTCGCACGACCGGCTCGCGACGCTCGGCGTGAGCCCGCAGGACGTATTCGCCGCGCTCAACGGCCAGAACGCGCTGACGCCGGCCGGCTCCGTGGAAACGCGCGGCCCGGAGATCTTCATTCGCGTGGACGGCGCGTTCGACAAGCTGCAGAAGATTCGCGACACGCCGATCGTCGCGCAGGGTCGCACGCTGAAACTGTCGGACATCGCCACCGTCGAGCGCGGTTACGAAGACCCGTCGACGTTCCTGATCCGCAACAACGGCGAACCCGCGCTGCTGCTGGGCATCGTGATGCGCGACGGCTGGAACGGGCTCGACCTCGGCAAGGCGCTCGACCACGAAGTCGGCGCGATCAATAGCGGGCTGCCGCTCGGCATGAGCCTGACCAAGGTGACCGACCAGTCCGTGAACATCAGCTCCGCCGTCGACGAGTTCATGGTCAAGTTCTTCGCCGCGCTGCTCGTGGTGATGCTGGTGAGCTTCGTCAGCATGGGCTGGCGCGTGGGCCTCGTCGTCGCCGCGGCCGTGCCGCTGACGCTCGCCGTGGTGTTCGTCGTGATGGCCGCGACCGGCAAGAACTTCGACCGCATCACGCTCGGCTCGCTGATCCTCGCGCTCGGCCTGCTGGTCGACGACGCGATCATCGCGATCGAGATGATGGTCGTGAAGATGGAGGAAGGCTACGACCGCGTGGCCGCGTCGGCCTACGCGTGGAGCCATACGGCCGCGCCGATGCTGGCCGGCACGCTGGTGACGGCGGTCGGCTTCATGCCGAACGGCTTCGCGCGCTCCACCGCGGGTGAATACACCAGCAACATGTTCTGGATCGTCGGGATCGCGCTGATCGCGTCGTGGGTCATCGCGGTGGCCTTCACGCCGTACCTCGGCGTGAAGATGCTGCCGGACTTCAAGAAGTTCGAAGGCGGTCACGACGCGATCTACGACACGCCCCGCTACAACCGCTTCCGTCAACTGCTGACGCGCGTGATCGCCCGCAAATGGCTGGTCGCCGGTTCGGTCGTCGGCCTGTTCGTGCTCGCGATTCTCGGCATGGCGATCGTCAAGAAGCAGTTTTTCCCCATCTCCGATCGCCCCGAGGTGCTGATCGAGGTGCAGATGCCGTACGGCACGTCGATTTCGCAAACCAGCGCCACCACATCGAAGGTCGAGGCATGGCTCGCCAGACAGAAGGAAGCGCGGATCGTCACCGCGTACGTCGGCCAGGGTGCGCCGCGTTTCTATCTGGCGATGGGGCCGGAACTGCCCGATCCGTCGTTCGCGAAGATCGTGGTGCGCACCGACAGCCAGGAGGAACGTGATGCATTGAAGGCGCGACTGCGAAAAGTCATCGCCGACGGCCTCGCGCCCGAGGCACGCGTGCGCGTCACGCAACTCGTGTTCGGTCCGTATTCGCCGTTCCCGGTGGCCTACCGGATCACGGGCCCCGATCCCGACACGCTGCGCGGCATCGCGGCCGACGTCCAGCGCGTGATGACCGGCAGCCCGATGATGCGCACGGTCAATGCCGACTGGGGCACGCGCGCGCCGACGATGCACTTCACGTTGCAGCAGGATCGTCTGCAGGCGGTCGGATTGACGTCGGGCGCGGTCGCGCAGCAGCTGCAGTTCCTGCTCACGGGGGTGCCCGTCACGGCGGTGCGCGAGGATATTCGAACCGTGCAGGTGATCGCGCGTTCGGGCGGCGATACGCGGCTCGACCCGGCGCGGCTCGACGACTTCACGCTCGTCGGCGCGAACGGCCAGCGCATTCCGCTGTCGCAGGTCGGCAAGGTCGACGTGCGAATGGAGGAGCCGATCATGCGCTGGCGCGATCGCGTGCCGACCGTCACGGTGCGCGGCGACATCGCCGATGGCTTGCAGCCGCCCGACGTATCGGCCGCGATCACGAAGGCGCTGCAACCGATCGCCGACAAGCTGCCGAGCGGTTACCGGATCGAGCAGGCCGGCTCCATCGAGGAATCGGGCAAGGCGACGACGGCGATGCTGCCGCTGTTCCCGATCATGCTCGCGATCACGCTCGTCATCATCATCTTCCAGGTGCGCTCGATCTCCGCGATGGTGATGGTGTTCCTGACGAGCCCGCTCGGGTTGATCGGCGTGGTGCCGACGCTGATCCTGTTCGGGCAGCCGTTCGGCATCAACGCGCTGGTCGGGCTCATTGCGCTGTCGGGGATCCTGATGCGCAACACGCTGATCCTGATCGGGCAGATCCATCAGAACGAACACGCGGGGCTGGACCCGTTCCATGCGGTCGTCGAAGCGACCGTGCAGCGGGCCCGCCCGGTCATCCTGACCGCGATGGCCGCCGTGCTCGCGTTCATTCCGCTCACCCATTCGGTGTTCTGGGGAACGCTCGCGTACACGCTGATCGGCGGCACGTTCGCCGGCACGGTCCTCACGCTGGTGTTCCTGCCGGCGATGTATGCGATCTGGTATCGGATCCGGCCCGGCCATGCCGCCGGTTCGCGCCGTGGCGGACACGAGGCGTCGCCTCCCGCACCTACGCTTGCACCCGCGCTCGACGCACGCGATTGATACCCACCCCGATCATCGTATCGAAGGAAACAGCCATGTCGAACCCCACCGTTGTCGTCGTGACCGGCGTGTCGTCGGGCATCGGGCGCGCCGCCGCAGAGAAGTTCGCGAAACGCGGGTGCCGCGTGTTCGGCACCGTGCGCAGTGTCGCGCGCACGGCGCCCGTTGCCGGCGTCGAGCTGATCGAGATGGACGTTCGTGACGACGCGTCCATTCGATCCGCAATCCATACGATCGTCGAACGCGCCGCGCGTATCGACGTGCTCGTCAACAATGCCGGCTCGAGCCTGATCGGCGCGGTGGAAGAAACCTCGGTGGACGAAGCGGCGGCCTTGTTCGACACGAACGTCTTCAGCATCGTGCGCATGGTGCAGGCGGTGCTGCCTCATATGCGGAAACAACGCGGCGGACGCATCGTCAATGTCAGTTCGGTGCTCGGCTTTTTGCCGGCGCCGTACATGGGGCTCTATGCGGCGTCCAAGCATGCGGTCGAGGGGCTGACCGAAACGCTCGATCACGAGGTGCGCCAGTTCGGCATCCGCGCGACGCTGGTCGAACCGTCGTTTACGCGGACCAATCTGGACGTCAATGCGCCGCACGCGAGCGCGAGGATCGCCGACTACGATCGCGAGCGCGCGCTGGCATCGCAGGCCGTCGCCAACGGCGTGAAAGCCGCGCCCGCACCCGACGGCGTGGCGGCCACCATCGTCGAGGCGGCGCTCGGAACCTGGCGCATGCGCCGCACGCCGACCGGCGAGGCCTCGCTTTTGCGCACGTTGCGGCGCTTCATGCCGGCCGGCCCGGTCGATTCGAGCCTCCGGAAAAAATTCCGGCTCGCGTAACGCGGCGGGTCGGTGACACGACTTCGAACCACGCGTGCGTCATCGGAACCGGCTGCATCGGCGTAACGCCCCAGGTGTCGCATTCCGCCCGCATCGCCCGTCGCCGTGCAGGCCGATCACCGTTGCAGCACCGCCACCGCCTTGATCTCGACGATATATCCCGGCGAACCGCCCAGCATGTGCGCGCCGACCGCCGTCCACGCCGGCCGCGGATGGGCATGGAAATAGCGGTCGCGCACCTGCATGAACAGCGGCAGGTCGCGCATGTCGGTATGGAAGGTCGTCAGGTCGACCACGTCGTCGAGCGAAGCGCCGCCGGCCTCCAGCACGCGCTTCAGGTTCTCGAACGCCTGCACGATCTGCGCTTCGCGCCCTTCCACCAGCTGCATCGCGGCGTCACGGCCGATCTGGCCGGACACGTAGACGGTATCGCCGACCTTGATCGCCGGTGCATAGCCGATTTTTTCGTACACGGCTTCCATTCCGGCCGGGATGATCGCTTCGCGTTCACGCATGAGTGTCTCCGTGGCCGGGCTCGCGGCGCCGGCCGATTATGTATTCGGTGAATGTCGGATAGCGTGCCCGCGCGGCTGCGGCACGTGCACGCATGAAGCATCGGTTCGGCTGGCGGCCGTTGCTCAACCCGTATCGCCGCCCGCGACCGGCAGCACCGTGCCGGTGATGTAGCTCGCCTCGTCGGACGCGAGGAACAGGATCGGCGCGATCTGTTCGTCGAGGCTGCCGTAGCGCTTGAAGAACGTCGAGTCGGTCACCTGCCGCACCGCTTCGGCCATCCACGCCTGTTCCTGCTCGCTGTCGCCGGCCGCATTGCGCGGCACGCGGCGCGGCGGCGCCGCGGTGCCGCCGGGCGCGGTCGCGACCACGCGGATGCCGTGCTCCGCGTATTCCATCGCGAGCGCCGCCGTCAGCGCATTGACGCCGCCCTTCGCGGCCGAGTACGGCACGCGGCGAATCCCGCGCGTCGCGTTCGACGACACGTTGACGATCGTGCCGCCGCCCCCGGCCAGCAGATGCGGCAGCACCGCGTGGCAGCTGTAGAGCGTCGGCATCAGCGAGCGGCGGATTTCCGCGTCGATCTGCGCGGGCTCGAACTCGGCGAACGGCCGCATCCGGATCGCGCCGCCGACGCCGTTGATCAGCACGTCGATCCGGCCGAACGTCGCGACCGCGCACGCCATCGCCGCGTGCGCGCCGTCGTAGGTTTCTAGATCGGCGACGAAACCGGCCGTGTTGCCGCCCGGCGCTTCGGCGGCCACCTCGGCCACGAATTCCGCGCGATCGACGAACAGCACGCGGCCGCCCTCGGCCGCCGCGCGCAGCGCGACGCCGCGGCCGATGCCCTGCGCCGCGCCGGTGACGACGACGACCTTTCCGGAGAATCGTTGCATGGTCATGCCGCCTTTGCCGTCACGTTCGGGGTGAACTTCTCGTAGTGGAAGCTGTTGGGCTTCACGCCCTGGTCGTCGAAGTACTGGCGCACCGCATCGACCATCGGCGGCGGCCCGCACAGATAGACGTCCACGTCGCCGTCGTTCAGCGCATCGGCCGGAATGTGCTGCGTGACCCAGCCCTTGCGCGCATGGTTCGACGCCGCATCGGCGACGACGGTCGCGAAGCTGAAGTTCGGCAGCTTCGCCGCATACGCTTCGATCGCGTCGACCAGCACCAGGTCGAGATCGCGCGTCACGCCGTAGATCAGGTGCACCTTCTGCTGCGAGCCGCTGCGCGCGAGCGCCTCCAGCATCGACAGGAACGGCGCGAGGCCCGTGCCGCCCGCGAGGAACAGCAGCGGCCGCGCGACGTCGCGCAGATAGAAGCTGCCGAGCGGCCCGTTCAGCTCGAGCGTGTCGCCGGGCGCCGCCGATTCGAGCCACGTGCTCATCACGCCGCCGGGAATCTTCTTGATCAGGAATCCGACCTTCGTGTCGCCCGGCGCGGACGAGAACGAGTACGACCGGTGCTGGCCGCTGCCCGGCACGCCGATGTTCACGTACTGGCCCGGCAGGAACACCGGCGCGGCCGCGTCGACGTCGAGCTCGAGCACGATCGCCGCGTCGTTGTGCGGCTCGACCCGCGTCACGGTCGCGGCAAACGCGCTGTGGCCGGTCTTGCACGCGACCGACGAGGTCGGCACCGCGATCACGCAATCGCTTTGCGGCACCATCTGGCACGTCAGCACGAGGCCGCCGTCCTTCTCGTCCTCGGTGAGCGCGTCGTCGATGTAGTCGTCGCCGAGGTCGTAGCTGCCGCTTTCCGCGCGGCACTTGCAGGTGCCGCACACGCCGTCGGAGCAGTCCATCGGCAGGTTGATCTTCGCGCGAAACGCGGCGTCGAGCACCTTCTCGCCGGCCTTGCAGTCGATGAAGCGGGTGACCCCGTCCTCGAAGTTCAGTGCAATCTTGTAGGTGGACATGACCTCGTCTCCCTCGGTTACTGTCGAAACAATCGGCGTCAGACGTGATACACGTCGAGCACCTGCCGGATATAGTCGTTCTTCAGCACGATCTTCTTGTTCGAGATCAGCAGCGCGTCGTTCACCTTGCGCAGCGTGACGAACATCGTGCCGAAGTAGTGATCGGTCACGCGGTAGCGATGGTTGAGCGTGTCGAAGTTGTAGCGCACGTCCACCTCGCCATCGCGCTCGGCCAGCACCTCGACGTTCGTCACGTTGTGGCTGGTGCGCGGCTCGGGCGTCGACGCGCCGCTGCGCTCGGTCTTGATCCGGAACACGCGATCCTCGAGGCCGCCGCGATCCGCGTAGTACATCAGCGAGATCTCGCTTTGCGGATCGTCGGTCGGCCGGTCGTCGTCGTCCCATGCGGGCATCCAGTACGTGACGTCCTCCGTGTAGCAGGTCAGCCACTCGTCCCACTCGCGATCGTCGAGCAGGCGCGCTTCGCGATACAGCGCCGCGCAAATGGTCCGGTAATCGATGTTCATGCCGCCACCTCCCCGCGTTCCTTCTTCAGCGCATCGCGCATCACGTGCACCCAGTGTTCGTGCTGGCACACGAACAGCCCTTCGTCCTCGCTGCGCTCGCCCGAAATGCGCGGCTTCAGCCCCATCTTTTTCGCGTTCTCGTCCGGCCCGTGGACCCACAGCGGCGCGCCGCGCGACAGGTCGTTCCACATCGCCGTGATGCCCGCGTAGCCGGCCTGGCATGCGCGGAATTCCTCGAGATCGTCGGCCGTGCCCATCCCGGTGACGTTGAAGAAATCCTCGTACTGGCGGATCCGCGTCGTGCGGTCGGCTTCGCTCTCGCCCTTCGGCGCGAAGCAGAAGATGCTGACTTCGGTCTTGTCGACGCCGAGCGGACGCACCACGCGGATCTGCGTGCTGAACTGGTCCATCAGGAACACGTTCGGGTACACGCACAGGTTGCGCGTCTGGTTCACGATGAAGTCGGCCTGCACTTCGCCCACGCGCGCCTCGATCTCGTCGCGGTGCTGGTACACGGGCCGCACTTCCGGGTTCATCGTCTTGGTCCACAGCAGGATGTGGCCATTGTCGAAGCCGTACACGCCCGCGACCGACTTGCTCCAGCTGTTCGCATCGACGGCCTTGGTGCCGTCTTCCTTGCGCCGGCCCATCGTCGCCGCGTAGTTCCAGTGCACGGTGCTCACGTGATAGCCGTCGCAGCCGTTCTCCATCTGCATCTTCCAGTTGCCTTCGTAGATGTAGGAGGAGTTGCCGCGCAGCACTTCGAGCCCGTTCGGCGCCTGGTCGACGATCTGGTCGATGATCACGCGCGCCTCGCCGAGGTAGTCCTCGAGCGGCAGCACGTCGTCGCTGAGGCTGCCGAACAGGAAGCCGCGATAGCTCTGGAAGCGCGCGACCTTCTTCAGGTCGTGCGAGCCGTGCGTGTTGAACTGCACCGGATACTCGGTCGTCTTCTCATCCTTCACCTTCAGCAGCTTGCCGGTGTTCGAGAAGGTCCAGCCGTGGAACGGGCACGTGAAGCTGCCCTTGTTGCCGTGCTTGCGGCGGCACAGCATCGCGCCCTTGTGCGCGCAGGCATTGATCACCGCGTGCAGCTCGCCGGCCTTGTCGCGCGTGATGACGACCGGCTGGCGGCCGATCCACGTCGTGTAGTAATCGTTGTTGTTCGGGATCTGGCTCTCGTGCGCCAGATACACCCAGTTGCGCTCGAAGATGTGCTTCATCTCGAGCTCGTACAGCGCCTCGTTCGTGAAGATGTCGCGGCGGCAGCGGAACACACCGGCTTCCTTGTCGTCCTGCACGGCGGTGGCGAGCAGGTGGTCCAGTTCGGTGGTGGGGTCGATCGTGGCGGACATGTTGGTTCCTCCTGTGCGCGTGCCGGGTCCTGCAAGCACGCTCGCATCGGTATCGATTGAATCTCGCGGGAGCCCGGCCGGCGGCGGCGCATGCGCGCCGCCGCGCCGTCGGGCGGTTATGCCGTGGCGGAAGCGCGCAGGCGTTCGACGATCTGGTTGTCCTTGCCCTCGACGCGCGGCGTCAGGACGAAGTTGAACTCGATGTCCTGGTACGCGTCGGCCTTCAACCCGAGCGCGGCGCCGCCGGCCTTGGTCGTGACGGGCGGAATCAGCTCCTCGCGCGTCGCATACGCGAAGTCATCCCAGATCAGCGGGTCGCCTTCGATGTTGAACTGCGTCGTCAGCTTGCGGTGGCCGTCGCTGGTCACGAAGAAGTGCACGTGCGCCGGGCGGTTGCCGTGACGGCCGAGGCGATCCAGCAGCTGCTGCGTCGCGCCCTGCGGCGGGCAGCCGTAGCCGACCGGCATCAGCGTGCGGAATTCGTACTTGCCGTCCGCGCCCGTCTTCACCGCGCCGCGCAGGTTGAAATCGCTCTGCTTGCCGGTCGGGTCGAAGTGCGAATAGAAGCCGTGCGAGTTCGCGTGCCAGCACTCGACCAGCGCGCCGGCCACCGGCTTGCCGTCGAGCCCCGTGACCGTGCCGTGGATCACGAGCGGGCCCGCGCCTTCGTCCGCGTCGAGGTCGATCTTCGCGACGCCGTCGCGCACCGGCGCGCCGGCGACATACAGCGGGCCTTCGATCGTGCGCGGCGTGCCGCCGTCCAGGCCGATCGCCGCGTCCTCGGCGTCCATCCGGATGTCGAGATACTTCTCGAGGCCGAGGCCGGCCGCGAGCAGCGCCGCTTCGCCGTCCTGGCCGAGCTTGTTCAGGTAATTCACGCCGGCCCACACTTCGTCGGGCGTGATGTCGAGATCGTCGATCGCCTTGAACAGGTCGCCGAGCAGCCGCTGGACGATCTGCTGCGTGCGCGCGTCGCCCTTCGTGCCGTTCGCACCCGCGTTCGAGGCGGCCTTCAGCAGATCCTGCACTTCCTTCGTATCGAAAACTTTGACGCTCATGATGGTGTCTCCACGTGTATTTGGGGGAATCGTGACCCGGGGTGCTCGCTGTCGGAGAACGAGCGGCTCCGTGGCTTAAACGTCGTCGTCGTGTATCGACGACGGGTGGCGACACAATGGCGTCACCGAAATCTTCATGTACGGGAACAGCGGCAGGCCGGTCAGGATGTCGTGCAGCTCGGCGTTGCCCGACACGTCGAACACGCTGTAGTTTGCGTACTCGCCGGCGATGCGCCAGATGTGGCGCCACTTGCCGCTGCGCTGCAGCGCCTGCGAGTACGCTTTCTCGCGGGTCTTGATCTCGTCGGCGACCCCGGCCGGCAGGTCGGCCGGCAGGTTGACGTCCATGCGTACGTGGAAAAGCATCGTGATGTCCTGATACGTAATCGGGTTAGCGCGGGTTAGCGGGAGACTTTCGTCAGCCCGTCGCGGGTGAAGCGCGCGACCTTCGCTTCGTCGAGTTCGATGCCGAGGCCCGGGCCGCTCGGCACGGTCAATTCGAAATCGCTGTAGTCGAGCGGGGTCGTGAGAATTTCTTCGGTGATCAGCAGCGGCCCGAACAGTTCGGTGCCCCACTGCAGGTTCGCGAAGCTCGCGAACAGATGCGCGGACGCGACCGTGCTGAACGCGCCTTCGAGCATCGTGCCGCCATACAGTTCGATGCCGGCCGCATCCGCGATCGCCGCGACGCGCTGCGCGGCAAAGAGGCCGCCGCTCTGCTCGATCTTGATCGCGAACACGTCCGCGCCATGATGCTTCGCGATCTCGAACGCGCTGTCCGGGCCCTGCAGGATTTCATCGGCCATCAGCGCGACCGGGAAGCGGCGCATCAGCCGCGCGAGCGCCGCGGCCGACGCCACCGGCTGCTCGACGAGTTCGCAACCGGCATCGGCCAGCGCCGGAATCGCGCGCGCCGCCTGCGTTTCGCTCCAGGCCATGTTCACGTCGACGCGCACCGAGGCGCGCTCGCCGAGCGCCCGCTTGATCTCGGCCACGTGCCGGATGTCGTCGGCGAGCGCCTTCGCGCCGATCTTCAGCTTGAACACGTTGTGGCGGCGCAGGTCGAGCATCCGCTCGGCCTCGGCGATATCGGTCGCCGTGTTGCCAGATGCGAGCGTCCAGGCGACCGGCAGGCGATCACGCCGGCGACCGCCGAGCAGCTCGCTGACCGGTACGCCTAGACGCTTGCCGTGCGCGTCGAGCAGCGCGGTTTCGAGCGCGCTCTTCGCGAAGTGATTGACCTTGGCGAGCTTGCCGAGGAACGCCATCACCGTCTGGATGCGCGTCGCATCCCGGCCGATGATCGCCGGCGCGAGGTACGCGTCGATCGCGAGCTTCATCGCTTCGGGGCTCTCCGGGCCGTATGCCATCCCAGCGATCGTCGTGCCTTCGCCGAGGCCGGTCACGCCGTCGCTGCAGAGCACCTTCACCAGCATCAGCGTCTGGCCGTGCATCGTGGCGACCGACAGCTTGTGCGGACGGATCGTCGGCAGGTCGACGAGGCGGGTTTCAATGCGTTCGATGGTGATCGGGGACATGGGGCACGCTGCGTGTGGGGAGTTCATGGACGGATTTATACGCGGCGGCGAAATGGAGCGTCCAATACTTTTGGGCGCGCTTTTTGATACCTGGTAGGTATTGAAATTCGGTTTGAGACTCGGAATATTGCGCCGCGCCATACCTTTTTTGGCTAGGTATGTGGGCTGAAAGGCTTGCTGGAGCGCGGTCGGGCGTGGTCGGGGTGTCGCTTGGGCGGAGGTGCGATGCGGCTACTTTCGGCAGTGGGAAAATAGGCTGGAACGTGTGGTATGCCTGGGTCGATCAGGGTTTTCCTGAGGGCAAAACGGTGGGGTTGGCCGGCGGGCTTCGGCTTCGGTGTGGGTTTCTGCGAACGACCGGGTGGAGAAGTGTCTGAACCGAGTGCGCGTGGCTCAAGCTGTCGGCGCGGTGGCGCTTGTCGTCACGGCGGCGGTTGCGGCAGCGAAGGCGGGAGGCGACGGGACTGGCAGCAATTACACGGGAAACTGTCAATACGACTGGCAAACTGCCGCAGATGGGTCCCGCTGCGGCGCGCGCTCTGCGGAGTCACGCCCAAGCGGCTACTGACGTAAAAAGGCGAAAGCACGCACACATCGACAAATTAGTGCGAGTCGCCGCCACGCACGAACGTACGAACTTTTCCGGCCTTCATAGTTGTCTCAAGACCCTTTGCCAATGCATGCGTGAGAGACCGCTCAGGGCCGGGAGTAGTCTCTTGCGAACGTCTGCAGCCGCCCAGGAAGCGACACTCGACCAAGCACGAGAATGGTTGACAATACCTCGCTCAAGAGTTCGATTGCCACGCGCTCGCGCATGACGACCGAATCACCAATACAGGACGCACGGAAATGAGACACTCCCTCGTGTGATGCAGCAACTAACGCAGATGACCACCAGCAAATCCGGGAGACAGAGCCGTGACAGGTGAACTAGTTCTATCTGCAAAGCGTGTTTGGCACTACTCGGAGTGCGATGAAGCGGCATTTTTCGAGTGGCTCGACAAGCTGCCTTGCGTGAAGCGCTATGAAGGCGAGCTAGACGTATTGAGCATCTATGTCGATGAGGCGAAAGTCGATGAGAGTGCTTTGCGCGAATTGCTTGCTCTATTCCGGCGTTATGCGGTGGAGATGAAGCAGCTTCGAGTCTTTGACCGACGTGAATTCGCGGCCTGGTTCCGGGATCCGCGCGCCTACTGGCATGCCGCGGTGTTTCAAGAGCAGTGACGGACCTCATATCCGAACATGATGAAACAGCCATTGAACGTCCGTTTTCGAGAAATGCGTCCGACCGCTCAAGGTCGGTAACGGTCGATCCGCGAAAGGGTGAGCGTACGGTCCTGGCGTAGGTTTGCGCGCCGAGTCTTGTCAGATAAGGCGCAGGTACTGCTGCAGCTGCATCATTGGAGCGACGGTTGCAGGTGCCGCCGTGGGTTGCGTGCTCATATGAACAGGAAAAGTTGCGTTGGCAGCCAGTTCACTAGTGGCCCGTATGGGACATCTGTTTAACGGGGATGCATAAATATTCCGAGATAATTCGGCACAATCAAAAAGAGCGCTCCGCATGCGGCAATGCCCCACATGCAGTACAGGTACACCTTGCCACCGCTGCTCTTGATAATATTACGCGCGGCATCGCTATCGCGACTGATACGGGTAATTAAAATGCCACAACCGCCCGCCAGGAAACCGAAGATGAAGATCGGCGCAACCCTAAACGAGATAATCGATGCCAGCAGACAGAGTGCAAGAACGACGTGAAGAACGAGCAGGCTGACTAGGATCTTGGTTTGATCTGCCGCCATTTTATTCACGTGGCACCTCCTTTTTGAAGGCTTCGAAAGCGGTAGTGGTGTGTCCACGGCAAAGACTGTCGTGGACGTGCCTATCATGTGTCTCGTCTATTCATCATCGGATATGGGATCCAGTATTGCAACTGGATGCGGACGGCGAGTGTGTAGACAACGAAAAGCCCGTGGGAAGCGGACTATTCTGGGCGCTGCAAGTTTGCTGTATCAGTGGGCGAAAGCCTTAGCTCACCATCCAATCTCCTGACCTAGGGTGGCGTAGGTCTTAGCGTAGGTTTGTATGGCGAACCCTGTTAGGCCGATGTCAAACGAATCAGAGCCGGTGGAATACACTCGAACGCACGTATGGAAGGGTTTCTTCTGGCCTAGAAGGGGCAGTCCATGCAGTGTCGCAAGCTGATCCAGTTCGTGGCGCAAGACCTTTTCCCTATGCTCATCGAGACGCCACATACTGACGACATACCTGACAACGCTGATCATGACGACGGCGAGCTTCCTGAGCCGTTCTGCACTAATTTCGACTACCACTTTTAATATGCCCTCCCTCGAACTGGACACTCGTATTGCGCCGTCCGTTGCGGTGAAGTGCTTGTTGTGGATAATCGTTCCGCGAAGCGGTTCGAGTGTGCGGTAAAGCCGGATGAGACGCTCCTTGAGCCAAGGACGGGATTCAATGGATTGAGGGAAGATGGGCGAACACTCAAGGCACCGTAGCTTCTGTTGAAAGCGAAATGTCGAGCGCTCCCCATTCTCTTCCAGTATCCACTCGATGAGCATGTCGAGAAGCTTGAAGATTGAGACTAAGACAAGGGGCGCGCCCGCGTTCAAAAAGCCAGGTCGCCAATCGCCGATGACGGCGTTGGCGCGTCCATACACATAGAAGTGAGCTGTAGAACTGCCTGCCGGGTATATCACCGCATCGGGCCACGAAGGAAATAACTCCTGCTCGCTAATTGCGTACACAGCTTCGAGAAGCCACATTTCGTATTCGACGCGTTCCGAGAGCCCGCTCAGCGCGCTCACGTTATAGGTTGGATGCTTTTCATGGTGTAAGGTGATTCGCTGACTGACGCTCAGGCTAAAGACTGGCGTCCAAATGTTGTGGATCAGCATGCCGTACACCCGTCATCCCGTGTCGCCTATGCGGTGTGACTGAGGATCGGGCTGCGCTTAGCCGATCGCGCCATTTCAACGTCTCTGGTGATGCAATGCGTTCCGCGCGTTACTGTCATGGTTCGAACGCTTCGATGATTGCATGTCCATGTGCCGCGATTCGGCTGTCAAGCAGCGACCAGGCCCCTAGCCACTCCCTGTAGCTCGCGGAATGAAACGTCACTGCGTCACCTGCCACCGCCTCTGCAAAGCTGGCAATTTCGTCCCGGTGCCGGGCGAGGTTATCCGGCGCGATGGCAAGACCGCCTCGCGCCGCAGGTTCAGCGAAAAGATAGAACAAGGCGGGCGCCCGGTTGCGTCGGACGCCTTCGGTCACCAAACCGAACGCATGCTTGACCAGTTGCGCGGCATCGAGGTGAACATACCTCACATCTCCGGAGCGCAATCGGTCTCGCATCTTTTCATACCCCTTCATATTGGCGCCCCACACGGGGCGGTCATAGGCGTCTGACAGGCTGACCGATTTCGCGTCCCGGAAGGGCTCAAAACGCTTGCTCTCGATTCCGATGATGCACTTGGGCGTCTGCACGACAGCGTCGAGCCACGGATGGCGCCCTCCTGCCCAGGGAAATCGCGCACAGAATTCGATGTCTACCAGTTCCGGAATGCCTGCGTCCTCGAGGCCTTTCAGTGGTGGCAGTTGACCAGGTCGCTCAATGAACCAGCCAAAACAATTGACCGCCAGTGCCGCGGAGCTTTCAGGGCTCGAAAACTTGCCGGATTCAATCTCTTTGCCTCCGGCTTTCGCGAGGCGGTCAAGCACATGATTGACGGGAATTCCGGATAAAAATGGTTGGTCGTCCACACATCCCCCCGCATCGGCTTAACGAATATGCCAAACGGCGTAGCCCGCAAGGCACTCGCGAGTCGGTTCTGCCAAATGTACCGCTCGACGCCCCACACTCGGTTTTCGAGCGGGACGAGCAGGCAACTGCTCTGCCCGAAAGCTGTCAACTCGGCTTGCTGTACCGAACCCGCCGCTTCCATGCCGTCGACATGTCGGAAGATGCTACATAGCGAGCGAGTCGGCCGCAATGGTCATTGCGTCTTGGAAGCGGTCGTCGGGGCGGTGGAGGCACGAATGACGGCAACGGGTCGGCTTCGGCCGACTGCATCCGGCGGGAGTCGGCGGTTTGAGACGTTCGCTGGCCCGATCTGAACGACATTCGACGGGCTCCGCCGCCCCGAGATCGTTCGGTGACAGATCGAAGGCGCAGTTGCGACGACGATATGCTCGTCGTGGACTCGTACACGAAGATGCATCCGCATCTATTCACGCCGCCTCTTTACTGGGTCGCTACAACGAATATTCGAATTATCACCACCGCGCCAATGATGCTTGCAATCATTGCCACCAATGGAATGGATATCGTTTTTCTCCTCTCTCCATTTGCGTCAAACGTGACAAATTTATATATGGCCGGGTATGATTTTACCGCCCGAAAAGGAATGACGAACATGGCAATAAGCGCCAAGACGAAGCATACGTCTCGCCAATGAGCCATTTGGGTTGACATTGGTAATCGGCCGCGACCGTAAAATGCGCGAACGTAGTAGAAAAACAAAACCGCCGAGACCAATGCTGCGTCCATCAAATATAAGGCAATTTTCTTCATGATGCCACCCCGTCAATCTTCGTTTGTTGCGTTTGTCAGCAATTAGATGCGATCGCAACGGGCCTTTCAAGGAATCGTTAACCCCATTCCATTTCAGACATGTCAATCCGAGAGCGTTGTAAACCTTCGCGCTTCGCCGCTCACCCTCACTTTTGGTATGACAAAACAGGAGGCGCGGTATTGGCAAACTTGCGGGAAGAAAGAGAGACAACGCCTCGATCGGACGAGCAGGAACAGGCACGAGCAGTTTCCGGGCGGGATTTCCACCCGCTGGCAAAGTGCCATCATTTCACGGCGCACACCCGAACGCTCGTATGCCGATACGGCCGACCGAGGTCCGCCGCCGGCCATGAAGCGCCGTTCGCCTGCATGCACATTCGGACACTCGAGCGACCGCTCCAGTCGGCAAACGGCCGTTCCGATGAGAATGATTCAGATTCCGTCATCTGCCAAAGCGCTCCTGACCTGCACTCAGAGTGTTCAGAACCCGGTGAATCTCAACCCGACGGATTGGCGCTGCGGCGACATGCTACGATCAACGCGATCCAACTTTCATCCCGACGCACAATGACGACAATGTATGAATTGCTCGGTGTGTGCGAGAACGCGACCAACGAGGAAATCAAGCGAGGCTACCGAAAGGCGGCAATGAAAGCGCATCCCGACCGCAACGTCGGGTGCGAAGCGGACGCGCATGCGCGATTTCAGGAGATCAAGGAGGCATACGCGATTCTCTCGGACCCGGAGCTGCGCCGCGTCTATGACACCGCTTACGCAGAGGAAATGCTCCGTCACGCACGGCTTCGCGAAGAAGAGGAGCGCTTGAACGCGGAGCGCGAAGCGGAATATGCGCGGTTCGTGGCATGGGCGATGCGCTACGCCGAGCAAGGGCACAACCGCGACGTCGTGTTCGGTGTGCTGCTCGGCCGTGATTGCGATGTTCAACTCGCCGAGCGCATTGCCGGCAGCGTGGTCGAGTTGCATGCGTCGCGCCAGCCGGGCGCATCGCGGGACGGGGAGCGTGATGAGCAGATGCCGCAATGCGACGAGAGCGCGACACAGGCGGCATCGGCGCAGGCGTCAAAGAGCGACGCGCGAAGGAGTGGCGAACACGCGCATACGGACTATTTCAGCGCTCTCTGGCACGGCGTGTTCGGGCTGCGCCGGTGAGCCTTGGTGTGTGACCAGTTCTGCGAACGCAGAACTCGACCGCGATCGGGGCCAACTTCGGGGAGGTTTTTTTGATCGACTGCTTCATGAATTGACGGCTAATTGGGCAGTATTCGGCCATGAGCAGACACTTAGACGCCTGTGTACTCCAAGTGAATGAGTGGATATGGTCTTCCCTGTCTATCCAGTGGAGAGCGGCCCGTCCGTTTAAAACCCATTTTTTCGTAAAAACCAACGGCTTGAGCGTTCTGCTCATTGACATCGGTTGTCATTTTGGGGTGAAGCTTCAGGCCATGACGGACTAGGGCTGCACCAATGCCAGTCCCTCTGCAGGCTGGATCAACGAACAGTGCCTCCATGTGGCCGTTGTCGATGAGCACGAATGCCTGGGCGTAATCATTGGCATCCACTGCCAACCAGAGCGGAGCTTTCGGAAGGAAGTCACAGACCAAATCATCAATGGCTTTGCGGTCCTCGGGGGACAGGAAACCATGTGTAGCGTCAACTGCACGGCGCCAAATTTCAAAGGCACGAGCGCCTTCCTCGGGACGGGAATTTCGAATAGTAACCATCGTTTGATTATAAGCACCGCGGAGCTTGGAGGCTGAATCTGATTCAGAGAGGCCCGCCTAGGAAGGGCCTCGACCTGTCGTCAGAATGACCGCAACGGGTCGATCTGCGCCGGTCGTGTGCGCCGAGCGGCGGCCGGCCGAGTTCGGCCAACTACGGACATCGCGCCTTGCACTGAGATGGACATTTGTGCGTCCGCTCCGCCCGCATAACGGACTGTCTTGTGCCGATCAACTCAATTGGGGCGTAGGCCTTGATTGCCGCTTATCCGGTAGGTCAGGGGGAAGAGGTTGCAACCTCCACTGCCACGAGCGGGGTATTCGCTGCTATCCGCCGAACGCAACGACGATCTCTTCGATCGTCACGCGGATGCGCGCCGTGTGCCGCAGATCCTGATGCGTGACGAGCCAAACCTCATACGACGCGTCGTTTGTACGGTCCGGCCAGATCCGCACAAGGCCGTCTCGTTCGCCCATTGGCACGGGTATCTCGCTGATGCCGAGCCCTGCCTTGAGTGCCGCGCGCAACGTCAGGTTCGTGTTCAGCCGTGCGACGATGCGGCCGTCCGTCAGCGGTTCCCCGACGAACGCCGGCACCCGCGCCTTGGCGAAATACGGCTGGTAGACGACGAGATCATGCCCGGCGAACCGCTCGCCCGGCACCGGTTCGCCATGGCGCCGCACATAGTCGGGCGACGCGAACAGCCCCACTTCCCAGCGCGGCAGACGGCGAGCGAGCAGATCTGGATTTCGGGGCTTGACGGTCCGGATCGCGATGTCGGCTTCGCGCTTCCCGAGATTGAGGAGCACGGTCGTCGTGTCGAGCATCACCGATACGTCCGGATGCTTCGCATGCAGGCGCGCGAGGGCCGGCATCACGAACTCGTGGGCCAGCGCATCCGTCGTCGAGAGCTTCACCTCGCCGGCGAGCCGCTTGTCCACGCCTTGCGTGTGGCGCACGAGATCGTGTGCGGATTGCTCCATCGCCTCGGCGGCACGGAGCGCGATCCTGCCGACCGGCGTGAGCTCATAGCCGTTCGACGTACGCAGGAACAGCGTCGCGCCGAGCGCGTGCTCGAGCGCCGCAAGCCTGCGGCCCACCGTGGCCTGATCGATGTCGAGCGCGCGGGCGGCGGCGCGCAAGGTCCTTTCCCGATGGAGCGCGACGAAGATGCGCGCGTCGTCCCAGTTCATGTCGCCCCCGGCGTGATGCAAATTTGCATCATACGACCAGCAATTCGCTGCACGTCAAGCGCAGGCTGCGCGACTACACTTTTTTCAACCGATGCGGCGATTCGGCGGGTCGCTCGAATCCGCGGCGCATCCGGCATTTTAAAAGGGATGAAGTTGTGTCACACGAAACGAAAGGCATTCCCGCGGCGATGACCGCGATCGACATTACGAGGCCGGGCGGCCCGGACGTGCTGGCACCCGTGCAGCGTTCTGTTCCCGCGCCCGCCGACGACGAAGTGCTGATCCGCATTCATGCGGCCGGCGTGAACGGTCCTGACGTGCTGCAGCGCAAAGGGTTATACGATCCGCCACCGGGCGCGTCGGACATTCCCGGGCTCGAAGTTGCGGGCAAAATCGTGTCCGTCGGGCGCGATGTGACCCAGTTCGCGGTCGGCGATCTCATCTGCGCGCTGGTCCCGGGGGGCGGCTATGCGGAGTACGCCGTCGCGCACGAGAGCAACACGCTCGCGGTTCCCGATGGTCTCACGATGGTCGAGGCGGCCGCGATCCCCGAAACCTTTCTGACGGTATGGCTGAACCTGTTCCAGCGCGGCAAGTTCAAGGCTGGCGAAAGCGTGCTGATCCATGGCGGCGCATCGGGGATCGGCACCACGGCGACGATGCTCGCGAAGGCGTTCGGCGCCTCGAAGATCATCACGACGGTCGGCTCCGACGCGCACCGCACCGCAAGCATCGCGCTCGGTGCCGATGTCGCGATTGACTACCGCAACGAGGATTTCGTCGAGGAGGTCATGCGCGCGACGGATGGGCGCGGCGTCGACGTGGTCGTCGATATCATCGCCGGTGATTACGTCGCGCGGAATTACGCGGCGGCCGCGATGAACGGCCGCATCGTGCAGATCGGCGTGATCAAGGGGCCCGCGCAAGCACTCGACCTGTTCCCGATGCTGGCGAAGCGCCTCATGCACATCGGCTCGACGCTGCGCTCGCGCACGCACGAGGAAAAGGCGGAGCTGATCGAGGATCTCAAGCGATCGGTGTGGCCGCACTTCCGGCGTGGCGCGGTGAAGCCCGTGATCTATCGGACCTTCGATCTCGACGATGCGCGCGGCGCGCATGCCCTGATGGACTCGGGCACGCATATCGGCAAGATCGTGCTGACGACCCGGGCGGCAGGCGCAGCCTGACGCGCAGCTCCGGCCACCTGACTTGCCATTACTCACATCTCCGGTCAAAACCATGACTGATGCACGCTACCACTACTACGAACCGTCACAAGGCCATGGATTGCCGCACGATCCATTCAATTCAATTGTCGGTCCAAGGCCCGTCGGATGGATTTCCACGCGCGGCAGCAACGGCATGCTAAATCTCGCGCCATACAGCTTTTTCAACGCCTTCAACTACCATCCGCCGATCATCGGCTTCTCGAGCATCGACGCGAAAGACAGCCTACGCAACGTGCAAGAAACGGGGGAGTTTGTGTGGAACCTCACCACACGCGATCTCGCCGAAAAGATGAATGCAACGTGCGCAATGGTGCCTTACGAAGTTGACGAGTTTGAAGTGGCCGGGCTGACCCCCGCTCCGTCTCGGCAAGTCGCCGTTCCACGCGTGGCAGAGAGTGGTGTTAACTTCGAATGCAAGCTCGCCGATGTGATCCAGCTTCGCAATCACAAAGGCACGCCTATTACCACATGGCTCGTGCTGGGAGAAGTCGTGGCTGTTCACATTCGCCAGGACTTGCTTAAAGACGGCACCTTCGACACCTTCGGCGCAGGCATCATTCTTCGGGCAGGCGGCCCATCGGCCTATGCGCTCGTCGCACCCGAGAGTCGATTCGATATTGGGCGCCCGCCCGGGGTGAATCACCCCGCCGCACGATGATGGAGGGTGGCGCAGTCGGCTGAAGCGGCTGCGTGTATGACTGCTTCACTGCGAGAAGCTGCCAATGAGAGCCGACCGGGGCAAGAGGCAGAGATGGGTCGACTGCTGTCGACTCACACTTGGGAAGTGGCAATTCATGCACAATGTCGAACCGTCGCCCTTTTGGCGGCAGTCGGCGTTCAAACAGCGTGAGGTTCCGCAGACCATTGTCCGTTCGTTCATACCTTTCGCACGAACGGACTGCCCCAATTGAGCTGCGACCCAGCGATAGTGCTACCACTTTGCTGCCCGCTCCTCACGTGCGTGGGAACCGCGTATAAGCCCCTCAACTCATGCGAACGTTCTTGTTATGCCAGAAGATTTCGAAGTTCACGGCCCGCACGATCATGCAGTAGAGCAGCATGCGGCGCATGGAGAAGACCACGGAGCGGCGCGCATTGCCGTGATGACTGCTGTCCTGGCCTGCGTCGGCGCGATTTCCGCATACCAGAGCGGTGCGGACGAGAATTTCGCGCTGCTGCACAAGAACGAGGCCGCGATCCAGAAAACCGAGGCAGCTAACCTGTGGGCCTATTACCAAGCGAAGGGCGAAAAGCAGAATCTAGCCGAGCTCGGTGCGGCCTTGAGCCAGGAAGCGTCGCCGCAAAGAAAGCGTTTCGAAGCAGACGCGGCGCGGTATCGCGAAGAGAAGGAGCCGATCCGCAAGCGCGCCGAAGCGCTCGAGCAAGAAGTCGTGAAGAGCAATGCTGCAAGCGAGGAGCGGCTACACCGGCACCATCGTTGGGCGCAGGCCACTACCATCATCCAGATCTCGATCGCGCTTGCTGCGATCACGATTCTCACGCGGCGGAAATGGATGCAACACCTGTCGATGGGTGCCGCCGCGATCGGCGTCGTACTGACAGGGCTGGCGCTCTTCGGTGTGTAGCGGCCCGGTCGTTCGTGGTCGGGAGAGCGGGGATGTTTGAACGGCTGTCCGCAGCCGAGAACGACCGTTCCCAAGCCCCGACGCCACACCCTGGGTTGGCGCAGGCCACGACCTGCATCGACCGTTCCAATCGCGACGGTTCCATGATGGCTCGCGCGGTGCGCATCGTTGCGGAGCGCCCGGGCATTACAACGCGTCTCGTGTCTTTTGCATCGCCCTACATGGATTCGCAAGGGCTGCACTCTCTAATGAAAAACCTGCCCCCGCGGTAACAACCGGCTCGGGCGTGCGGCGTGCAACGTGCGGCGATGGGCATGAAACGATGGCGGCCACGCCATCGCCCTGCCCAATTCCTTGCGAACCCGATCGCCGCCGTCGCATCCCCCGGTCAGAATGCGTAATTGACCGACACCAGCGTGACGAGCGGATCCAGCGTGATCTTCGCGACGCTCTTGACCACGGCACCGTTCGGCAGCCGGGTGGTCAAATTGGCTTTCGTCCCGAACGGCAGGTAGGAAACGGAAAGCCCGGCCGACCAATGCTTGTCGAACTGGTAATTCAACCCGCCATTGAAGACGGGCGACCATGCGCTGTCGACGTCCGCGCTCGTCGACAGGCCCGTCGTCGCGCCGTGCGTCAATTGCGCGCTCAACGCCTGCTGGAACGCGGGACCGACATGCACGTTCGTAAACCAGATATAGCTGACGCCGATGCCGAGATAGGGTCTCCATCGGGCATCCGCGCGGCCGAAATAGTATTTCAGCAGCAGCGCCGGACTCCACTGGCGGACGTCCCCGAGCGGATTGATCGCCGCGGAAGACAGCACACCGGTACCCGAGAGCTTGAATTTCGGCGGAATGCCGGCGACCGTCTCCACCGCGATATTGTCGGTCAGGAAGTGCGTGAAGGTGATGCCGAGTGTGTCGGCGTGATCGACGTTCGCGCCCGTATCGGGCACGGCGTGTCCGCCGATTTCGAGCGGATCGCTCGAGGTTTGCGGGGCGATTCTCAACCAGCCCGTTCCGACCACGTTGTTTCCCGCGGACTGCGCGTGCGCTGCCGCGCTCGCGACCAGCATGGCGGCAGCCGCCGCCAGTTTCATCGACTTCATTGAACGGAATCTCCATATT
Organism: Burkholderia sp. Tr-862; assembly: GCF_011753085.1. Taxonomy (NCBI): domain Bacteria; kingdom Pseudomonadati; phylum Pseudomonadota; class Betaproteobacteria; order Burkholderiales; family Burkholderiaceae; genus Burkholderia; species Burkholderia sp. Tr-862. The sequence goes on along the minus strand of NZ_VWWG01000049.1, from coordinate 15,946 downwards.
TATTTTTCGCCACGAGCGCGCAGGTCGGCCGTGGCGTGCCGCCACTATGGCCGGCGACCGGCGCTTTGGATATGTTTGAAACGGACGCGAAAATTGTCCGTGTTCGCTACCACACGGAACCCGCCGATTGACGTAACGTGGTCACTGCGGACCGAGCCCGCGGCGCATCGAGGCAACGGATGACCCGCTTCCGGGCCGCGACGAGAACCGACGACCTGATTCAGAGATGAGCAGCAACATGCGATTGAACCCGACGCAAGCCGGCCCTGGCGCCGGCCTGCCGTCGTTGCCGGTCGATCTGGCGACCCTCTCCGAAAAGCGCTCGTCCCCGTCGAAACTCGCGGCGCTGATGGAAGTCGCAGCGCATCTGGAGCTTGAAACGTCCACGGTGCTCGCCGGGACCGATCTCGACTCGAACGACGTATCGAACCCGTTTACGCTGACGTCGGCGCAACAATTCCTGACAGCCGTGCGCAACGCGCTCCGGCACTATCCGGGCGCCGATCTGGGCGTGCGGGTCGGCAGGTTGCTGCATGCGTCGAGCTACGGGATGTACGGGTACGCGACGCTGTGCGCCGAAACGCTGGGGCAGGCGTTCGATGCGGCGGTCCGGTTCCACCGGCTCGCGAACGGCTTGCTCGGCATTCGCTGGGGCACGGAAGACGATCTGGCGACCTGGTATTTCCCCGCCCGGGAAGACGTCGCGCTGCCCGAGCTCGACGCGCGGTTGTATGGCTTCTTGCTCGACATGCAGTTCGTGCTCCACGCGACCTTCGTCAAGGACGTGATGGGGCCGTGGTGCGTGCCAGTCCACGCACGATTTGCATGCGGGCAACCCGCCCATGCGGCGCTGCTTGCCGAAACGCTCGACTGTCCGGTCAAATTCGATCAGGACTGTCATGCATTGAGCTATCCCGCCGCATGGATGTCGCGGGCGCCTCAGCTTGCCCACCCGATCACGGCGGCCCAGGTCTCACGGCACTGCGCGCAGTTGCTCGACGAACTCCAGGATCGCTCCGGGATCACGCTGCGCGTCTACGACGAACTGATGCGCATCCCCGGCAGATTCCCGGACATCGACGCGATCGCCGGGACGCTGCACATGACTTCAAGGACGTTGCGCCGCAAGCTCGACGCCGCAGGCACGTCTTACAACGAACTGCTGACAGGCGTGCGCAGGGCGCTGGCGATCGACTATCTCGGCACGACCGCATTGAGCACCGAAGACATCGCGCTGGTATTGGGATTCAGCGATGCCGCGAGTTTCCGGCATGCGTTCAAGCGCTGGACCGGCATGACGCCGAACGAGGTGCGCAGCAACGCGGACCCGGCGCCGCGATCGTCACGCATGACAGCTTGATGCCGCCATTGCGGCGCGATCGTCGATCGTCGGCGCGACGGTGAATCGGCGCGCTACGCCACCGCCCGCCGCTCATGCAGCCGCAACGCGGCCCACGCGATCCCGGCCGAAAAGATCCCGACCACCCCGCCGAACGTGCCGATCCACGGCAGCCCGAACGCCCCGGCGATATGGTTGCCGAGCAGCGCGCCGGCGCCGATCCCGACGTTGTACAGCCCGGAAAAGATGGACACGGCGAGATCGGTCGCCTCGGGCGCCAGCTTCAGCACCCACGCCTGCATCGCGAGACCGAAGCAGACGATCGCGCCGCCCCAGACCAGCGTGTGAACGGACAGCGTGACGATGTTCAGCGCGCTCGGGAACAGGATCAGCAGACAGGCCGACAACGCGATGATCGACGCGAGCAGGAAATCGGCCGGCCGCTCCGGGAACACGCGGTTGAAGCAGAGCGCGGCCGGCACGCCGGCGACGCCGAACAGGATCAGCACGTAGGTAATCCGGCTGCTGCTCGCATGATTGACGCTCTGCACGAACGGCTCGATGTATGTATACGACGTGAAGTGCGCGGAGATCACCAGCACGGTGATCGCGTACAGCGACACCAGCGCCGGCTTGCGCAGGAACGTGCCGATGCTCGCGAGCGAGCCGGCGCCCTGGCTGGGGAGCGTCGGCAGCGTCATGCGCAGCGCCAGCAACGCGACGGCCGCCGCGCCGCCGATCACGAGGAACGTGACGCGCCAGCCGAGCGCCTCGCCGATCACGCGCCCGAGCGGAATACCGGCGACCATCGCGGTCGCCGTGCCCATCGCGAGCAGGCCGAGCGCGCGGCTTTTCCGGTCGCTCGGCGCGAGCCGCACGGCCAGCGGGACAGAAATCGACCAGAACACCGCGTGCGCGCACGCGATGCCGAGCCGGCCGAGCATCAGCACCGTGAAATTCCACGCGATGCCGGTAACGACATGGCTGCCGATGAACACCAGCAGCGCGCAGCTCAGCAGCTTGCGGCGCTCGACGTGACGCGTGACGAACGTCAGCGGCAGCGACACGACGGCGACGGCCCACGCGTAGATCGTCAGCATCAGGCCGACGGCGGTCGGCTGCATCTGCAGGCTGTCGCCGATCGCGCTCAGCAGCGCGACGGGCACGAATTCGGTGGTATTGAAGATGAAGGCAGTGAGTGCCAGGGCCAGAACGCCCCACCACGACTGTTCGGAACTGACGGCGTCCGTGGTTGCCATACGGGAATTCGACGAAGGTTGGCGGCGCGGGCAGCCGGCCCGTCGCATCGGCGCGATTGTACCAGCGGCGCTTGACACGCCGCTGCCGGCCGCGGTGCGCGAACACGGCGATGACACGGCCGTGCGCCGATAATGTGTCGAATCCGCTTTCCCCGAACGAATCGCCCGAACGCCATCGGGCCAGGAGATTCACATGCGCATTGAAACGTCATTTCTGTTCGATCTCGACGGCACGCTCGTCGACAGCGTCTATCAGCACGTGCTCGCGTGGAAGGAAGCGCTCGATGCCGAGGGCATCGAACTGTCGGTATGGCGCATCCACCGCAAGATCGGGATGAGCGGCGGCCTGTTCCTGAACCAGCTGCTGCGCGAGACGGCCGGCGACATCGACGCCGAACGCGTCGAGCGGCTCGCGCGGCTGCATGCGGCCGCGTACCAGCGGCTGCGCGCGCAGGTCCGGCCGCTGCCGGGTGCACGCGAGCTGCTGGCCGCGCTGTCGAATGCCGGTATTCGCTGGGCGATCGCGACCAGCGGGCGGATGGAAACCGCCGCGATCAATCTGGAGGCGCTCGGCGTCGATCCGGCGAAGAACGTGGTCGTCACGCGCGACCAAGTCAAGTACGCGAAGCCGGATCCCGACCTGTTCCTGACCGCCGCCGCGAAACTGAACGTGCCGATCGAACATACGGTCGTGGTCGGCGACAGCATCTGGGACATGCTCGCCGCGAGCCGCTGCCGGGCGCTCGGCGTCGGGCTGCTGTCCGGGGGTTACGGCAGCGACGAGCTGGAACGCGCGGGGGCGCTGCGCGTGTATGACGATCCGGCGGATCTGCTGTGGCATCTGGACGAGATCGCGGCGCGGCCGTAATGCCTGAATCGTCCGCCTGACCCGCATCGTCCGGCTCTCCGCGATCGCCTTCGCCGGCTTCGGTCCCCTCGGGCACGCGTCTCCATGCCGGCGGCGCGTGCCAACACGGTGCCGGTGCGGTCAGTCGTCGTCCACGCGCTTGTCGACCAGATAGCGCCCGCGCTCGACGCCCGCACGCAGCGCCTCGTCCTCGGTCAGCCACTCGGGGCCGGCCGGCTCGGGTACGTACAGCTCGATGCGCGCGCCGTCGACATATACCTGCACCTCGTCGTCCCACGCGCCGCGCGCGTTGCGCCGCGCCCATACGCGAATCTCGTGGCCCCGATATGGGTCGCGAACCTGTGCGTCCTGTTGATGCTGCATCCTGGCCCCCTGTACTTATCTGCGATGAAGATGCAAAAAATGCGCGCCGCATGATCGCCGCGCGCGGCGTCGGCCCCGCGCGCACGCGGCGTGCCCGGTATCGGCCGATCCGGCACGGGCCTTGCGTCCCTATTGAGCATCGAACCGGACACCCAACCGGATATCAAACCCAGTATCAAACCACTCTAGTACGCCAAACAAAAGGAGGCCACGATGATCGACACGCGGCACGACACGCTCGGCACCGGCCGCGTGGGCGTGAAGCGATTCATCGTCCCGCAGTTGAACGACGATCCGGACACGGGTCACATCCCGGTGTCGCTCCCGCGCACGAGCGGCGCGGAATTTGCGGCGATCTGCGGACCGCTGCAAAGCGTCACCGGCATGTGGACCTGTCTCCCGGATACCTCTTCAAGGAGTTTCGCGTGACCCAGACCGACTTGCTCTCCTACCTCGTGACGAGCCAGCTGACGGCGCGCATGCGCGGCGGCGCCTGGCTGTCGACCAGCCAGGCGGTCGGCGCGCTGCGCGCATGGCTCGAGTGCCATCACGCCGAATGCGGCTGGCTCGACCGAATCAGGATCGTGGACGCGTCCGTGACGATTGCGCAAGGCATCTACGAGATCGCGTGCGCGTACGGCGATCCGGAAAGCGGCGAACGCATCCGGCTCGACGCAGATTCGCCGCAACTGCAGGCGCTGCGCGCGCGTTGCGACGTGCTGCTGCAACGCATCGACGGCCACCGGGACGTCAACGTCCGATGATCGTGCCGGGACGCATGACCCGCGCCGCAGTCGCGACGGCGGGCGCGGACGACGCGACAGCCGCATCGCGCCTGGACGAGCCGGTGCGGCACGGGCTGCTCGAACGCGGGCGCAACTGCGACACGATCCGCCATGCGGACCGCTTCGCGATGCTGGTGGACGGCGACGCCTATTTCGCGACGCTGCGTGCCGCGCTGCGGCGGGCGCGCCATACGGTGTTCATCGTCGGCTGGGACGTCGACAGCCGGATGCATCTCCCGCCTGCCGCCCCCGGCGACGGCCTGCCCGACACGCTCGCCGCGTTTCTGCACGCCCTTGCATCGTCGCGGCACAACCTGCGCATCTACGTGCTCGCGTGGGACTTCGCGATGATCTACGCGCTCGAGCGCGACTGGCCGCCCGTCTATCGCGCCGGGTGGCGCGCGCATCGCGGCATCCGGTTCCGGCTCGACGACACGCATCCGCGCGGCGCATCGCATCACCAGAAACTCGTCGTGATCGACGACCGGCTCGCGTTCGTGGGCGGGCTGGACCTGACGCGCGCACGCTGGGATACACCCGCGCACGCGGCCGACGATCCGCGCCGCCGCGACGCGCAGGGGATGCCGTACGGGCCCTTTCACGACGTGCAGGCGATGTTCGACGGCGACGCGGCCGCCGCGATCGGCGAGCAGGCGCGCTTGCGCTGGTTCAATGCATGCGGGCGTCCGATCGCGATCCGCGCGCAGCGCCATCTCGATCGTGAGGAAGACGTCGATCCGTGGCCGCCCGACGCGCGCGTCGACGTGCGCGACGTGCGGCTCGGCATCGCCTACACGGCGCCGCGCCACCGCGACCGCGAGCCGGTGCGGCAGGTCTCCGCGCTCGTCGAGGACCCGATTCGCGCCGCGCGCCGGCACCTGTACATCGAGAACCAGTATTTCACCGCGGCGGTGGTGCGCGAAACGCTGTCCGCGCGGCTCGCCGATCCGGACGGCCCCGACGTGACGGTCGTCGCACCGCGCGTGCAGAGCGGCTGGCTGCAGGAAGCGACGATGGGCGTGCTGCGCGCGCGGCTGCATGGAACACTCAAGGCCGCCGACCGCTTCGACCGCTACCGGTTGCTGTATCCGCATGTCGACGGCCTCGGCGACGCGTGCGTGAACGTGCACAGCAAGCTCGCGATCGTCGACGACGAATGCATCGTGATCGGCAGCGCGAACCTGAACAACCGGTCGATGGTGCTCGACACCGAATGCTGCATCGCGCTCGTCGCGGCTGGCGAGCCGCGCATCCGCGGCGCGATTGCCGGCCTGCGCGAGCGCCTGCTGGCCGAACATCTCGACACGACGCCGGCCGCGGTCGCCGCTGCGTTCGCGCATGACGAACGTCCGAATACCGTGCTCGACCGGTTGCGCGACAAACCCGGCCGCACGCTACGCACACTCGAGCCGGCCGTGACGCCGCAACTCGACGCGCTGGTGCCGGTCAGCGCGCGGCTCGACCCCGAGCAGCCGATCGAGCCGGATCGCTTCGTCCGCGAGTTCGTGCCGCGCGAGCAGCACCGCACGCTCACCGCGCGCTTCTTCGTGCTCGGCGCGGCCGTGCTGCTGGTCGCGGCGCTCGCGCTCGCGTGGCGCTTCTCGCCGCTCGGCAAGGAACTGAACATCGCGTCGCTCGCGCGAGCGGCCGCTCACGCCGCGCAGTTGCCCGGTGCGCCCGCGCTGCTGCTGGCCGGCTACGTGGTCGCGGCGACGTTGTCGGTGCCGATCACGCTGCTGATCACTGTGACGGGCCTGGTGTTCGGCGCGTGGCCGGGCTTCGCGTATGCGGCGCTCGGCACGATGGCGGCCGCCGCCGCGACCTACGGGATCGGACGCTGGCTCGGGCACGACGCGGTGCGCCGGCTCGCCGGCACGCGCGCGAACCGGCTCAGCGAACACATCGGCCGGCGCGGCGTGGTCGCAATGGCCGTGCTGCGGCTGCTGCCGATCGCGCCGTTTACGGTCGTGAATCTGGTCGCCGGCGCATCGCATATCGGCCTGCGCGACTATCTGGTCGGCACCGCGATCGGGATGCTGCCCGGTATCGTACTGACCGTCACGTTCGCGCACCAGCTGACCGCCGCGTTCAGCCATCCGGGGCCCGGCGCGTTCGCGTGGCTCGCGGCGATCGGCGCCGTGCTGGTGGGCGTGTCGGTGCTGCTCGTCAGGGTGCTGCGACGATGGCACTGAGCGCGCAGCCGGCCCCGCCGCCGGACATCGTCACGTCGGACGGCCCGCCCGCCGCCGCGCCGGGCGGGCGCGACCTGCGGATCGCGACGTACAACATCCGCGGCGGCAACGGCGCTTGGCACACACGCGCGGCCGACCGGATCGCGCAGGTGATCCACGAGCTCGACGCGGACGTGATCGCGCTGCAGGAAGTGCCGCTCGGCGGCACGCACGCGCCCGACGTGCTCGCGCACCTGCGCGACGCCACCGGCATGCATGCGGTGGCCGGCCCGACCATCGACACGCCCGAGCGCCGCTACGGCAACGCGGTGCTGTCGCGCTGCCCGATTCGCGCGGCGCGCACGCTGGACCTGTCGTTTCACCAGCGGGAGCCGCGTGGCGCGCTCGATGCGGACATCGACAGCAGCGCGGGCATGATCCGCGTGGTCGCGACCCATCTCGGGCTGTCGGCGAGCGAGCGCAGCGCGCAGGTGCAGCGGCTGCTCGCCGCATTCGACACCGGCGCGATGCCGGTGATCCTGATGGGCGACATCAACGAATGGTTCGTGCGCGGCCGCGCGCTGCAGGCGCTCGTCACGCGGTTCCGGCGCGCGCCGGCGCCGCGCACGTTCCCGACGCTCTACCCGGTGTTCTCGCTCGACCGGATCTGGATCCATCCCGGCGAGTGGCTGGTCGACGTGAACGTGCATCGCAGCATGCGCGCGCGGCGCGCGTCCGATCACTACCCGCTCGTCGCGCGCATGCGTGCGACGCCGGGCACGCCGCTTGCGCGACGAGCGCCGCTGCCTGATGAAACCTGACGGAGCTTGCCGATGCGAACCGACGAACTGGCCGGAACCGCTCTCGATTACTGGTGCGCGCGCGCGTTGTGCGCGGATGACGAAGGCACGCTGTACTTCACGGCCGTCGACCCGCGGGTGATCCTGACCAGCGCGTGCGACGCGTTGCGCCGCCTCGACGCGCATTTCGCGCCGTCGGCGTCGTGGGCCGATGCGGGTGCGGTGCTCGAGCGCGTGGGCGAGCTGCGGATCGCGCGGCGCGACGACGGCGTCGAATGCGACGCCTGCTTCATCGACGGCCCGTCGACCTGCGCGGCACGCGCGCCGGACGCGCGCACCGCGCTGCTGCGCGCGTTCGTGCGGGCGCGCTTCGGCGACGAGGTCGAGACTCCGCCGTCGTTCCCGCATCGGATCGAGCACGGGGCGGCGGTGCGCTACGACCCTGGGGTGCCGATTCCGGAAGCGGATGATGATTCGGCGACGGGAGACAGTTCGGAAATTCGGTCGATTCCGCGCATGTGAGGGTGTGTTGCGTGGCGCCGTCGGTTGCTTGTGGGGTGCGAATTGTCGCGACGATGCCGCGCATTTGTAAAACCGACAGCGCCCGGGGCGCGAGTTATCCGTATTCTCGCAAAACGTCGCTCGTATAGAGGCGCGGCCCCAAATAGAGGCGCCACGCAAAACTCAGCACGACGAGGATACCGATCACAATCGTCAGCACCGTCTCAAAGGTGTCCCACCTCTCGTGGGGTGACATCAGCATCGTGAACGTCCACAGACCCATGCAGCCGACCAATTCGGTCCGCGGAAACAACGCATAGTCGTAGGCGGATTTCCACGGTACGTCCACCGCCGGTTTATCCTTGACGACGACATTCAGCGCAGCGCCGTTCGGCCTCGGTAGTGCGACGAGTTGCGCGCCTTGACCAAAATGCGCCATCTTCGCCGCCAGCGCCTGAAGGAACCACCGTGCGACGGGTGCCTGCGGACCGACTGCCGAATCGAGTGCATGTTTCTCCACTTTCAGGTCGGTGTCCTTCACGGCTCCCAGTGTCGCGTGCAGCGCCAGCCCCTTGAGGCGTCCATACCAGAAATGACGGATCCGCTCACGCGGCACCTGTTCCGCCGCGAGCAGCAGCGCAAGCGCCTTGTCCACTTCGTCGGCATCCCCGACGATCTGGCGCAACAGCCACGCCTGGCATTTCAGCCGCGGTTTTTCGTGCATGAGCGCAGGGGAACCGAGCAGCAACGCGACCGCCGCCTCGGAAGTGTCCGGCTGCACCTCAGGTGCCGCGCCGTTGAGATGCCAGGCTAGTACCAGCCGGTATTTGGGGGTCGTGGCGGGTGCGAACGAGTCCGCACCTGCCGTGTCGGTGTCACCCTCGAACCATGTGTCCGCGAATCCGGGATCCTTATCGTTGCTCAACCACCTGATGCGCGGTTTCCCCGGTAATTGCAATTGCGCCCATACCGCCTGCACGTCGACATACGATTCGGCACGTTCGCATTGCATCACGATGTCGAACGAGCCGCCGCGCATCGCCGGGGCCAGCCGCGCCGCCAGTGGCGTCAGCAGCCTTTCGATCACCGCCCGCTCGCGGGACACGCCATCGGCTCCTTCGATACCATCAAGTCGCATCACCCTGCCGGGATTTTCCGGCGGGCTGCCCTCGAGGTTCAACATGCGTTCCGCAAGATCCGGCTCCGGCGCAAGAATCACGCTGTCGAGAACGGCCACGCCCGACCGGACCTTTCGTTTCCATCGCGTGAGCAGATGCCAGCGCACTGTGTTCTTGACCGCCGCTTCAAACACACGACTGTCGTACATCGACGCATAGAGCACACAGCTGACCGCAATCCAGAGCACGAACGGAGCGACCAGTGCGGTTCGCAAGAAGTCGTCCGAGACAATCGGCTTTTCGTTTGGCGACGTCGCGACCGTGCCGGCCACGAACGCGAATTCGATCAGGAAAAACAGCGCGACATATAGCCAGACGGGAGGCGGTTCGCCCGCCGACCACTCGTCGCGAACAGGCGGTGCCCAGTGAAATTTCATCGTGCCTCCATCAAGAGCACGTTACGTCATTCAACAGTCCAGTCGCGCCGCGACGCGACCAGTCGGGGCGGCGGCGTGCAGGCGCACCGGCAGAGGTCGCCTTCCAGCGCATGCTGCTTGCCGCCGAGATCATCCGCTCGTGGGGCCAAGCCGTCAGATCCGATATGACCGACGGTGCTGCACGCGGGGCATCGAACCCTCGCACCCAGGTAGCTCAGCTTTCGGTCGTCGAGGCCGATATCGTCGAGACCATCGAGCACGATGCCATTCGCAGTGGTCCGGTCATGCTGGAAGATGCAGGCGCGTTCGGTCATGTCACACGCCGATCCATTCCCAGTCAGCGTCATCGCCGGCACCTTTCACTGCTGGCATCGTGTGCCCGTACCGCAAGGTGACGATACCCGCCAGGTCGTAACGAGTGGAATTCCAGCCCTCGCGCACGCGTGGAAGCCACCGGCCACTGCGCGGACATACCGCGCCCGGCTGGCAGAACTGTCGAGTCTCTTCGACGATGTCGAACGAATACTGCTTGACCGGCGCTGGCGCGCTGCCTTCCCACTGCCACTGCACCGGACCGTCAAAACTGATGCCGTTACCCTCATCCATCAGCATCTTCACGTTGTCGGCCGTAGCAACGTCGCCTGCCTTGAACGGAACGAGCTGGAGGCTCCGATGAGCGCCAGAGTTCGTGCGGACGGCCCGGTAAAGGCCGTCTTCCGCGAACGTCTCGCCAGGCTTCACCGGGAAATACGACAGGCGAGTCCGCTGGTATGCCTCCCACTGCTCGCGCTCCCGCGGGGTCGACGGATAGTCGCGGTCGAAGGTAATACGGGTGGGTTTCTTGTAGTCCGAATGGAAATCGACACGCAATAGGCTGGACTCGATTCCCGTGACCTTGATGTTCATGAAGGCGCCCGCATACAAATCGTAGGTACCAGCGGTGAACTTTCCAACTCGCGAACTTTTGATTTTCACAACTACGGCACTATGTGGCGCAAGGAGCACTTCGCCGTTGGGAAATTGAGCCGGATCAGCAAGTGGCTGACCGGCCAATGCAAAACCGACTTTCCCTCCCGCGCCACTCTTTGAATCATATACCGCCAAAATATCCATATATTTTCCTATTTTTGTTTCCCACCCATCCGGCGTCTTGAACTGGATTGGGTAGTCGCCGCTGTTTTCAAATCTCAGAGACACCAGAAATCCGTCAACCGCACGATCGATCGAAACAAGAGAGAGATCCAGCTTGACGAGCTTACGCCCATCCAGCACCCCTGCATTCGTAAGTATTTCTGCGAAATTGGAGATTTTAGATCTAACATCACGACCAAAATCACTTACATAACCGTTCCGAATCTCGCCATCACACTGCACGTTGTAAATTACGGGAATAATCACATCATTTTTCGAGTGTCGCGGAGAACACAACAGTTCCACCATCTGCTTGGCGGCATCAAGAATTTCACCACCCAACTTCAACTCATATATGCCAATTCCACCAATATTCCGATTCCGGCTCGAATTTCCAATCTGAACTTGCAACAGATCTTCGGAAACCGAGATTGAATTATTCCCATAGGTATTGATGCTACCGTCCGCCCCGCCATTTGTCGTATAGCTAAATTTCATTTTCTGATTCTCCAGGCTCACAGTTTCAGCATGGGCGGCGCTCCCAAGCAGGAGCAAGCAGACCACGGCATTGCGCAAATATGGAACCAACGAACTACGCGTCATAACCGACCCTCCATAACTTGTTCGTCGCAATCGAGAACTGACGTCGCACGTATTCAAGATAATAGGGCTTCATACTTGCGGTGACGCGACCCGGCTGCAATGGGGCATTAGCACCGTCACCCATCACATTACTGGCGGAATGTCCTTGCCAGAAATGGCCTCCAGCCTTAGCCCCAACAAGTGAAAAATCGATCTGCTCGTTCTTGATATATGACTCGTGCACCCAACCACCAAGGGCGTAATACTCGTCAGGAAAATTAAAATAGTGACCACATTCATGCGCCTCCACATTCGCATCGGGATAGGGGTGAATGTTGAATTGATCATCCTGCCATTTATGCTCCTCGCCCCAAGACGCCGTATCTGCCCGCAGCACTTGCGGAAATAGCTTGAGCGTGACATGGGGCTTGAATCCGTCAATCGGAGCACCCTTGATCGATACGCGAACATCGACCTTGAACTTGACCTTTACCCGGCAGCCGCACGCCGCTCCCTTGGGGCAGCCGTCCAGAATCAGCTTGTAACTCCCCTGATTCAGCACGGCCTCGATGCGGCTAGTCAGAGCCCCGACATCGAATTTAGGTCCGACCGAATCACGAAATTCCATTTTCACGCCTTGTTTCAACGTTCCCGGCAACATGTCAGAATGAGCGAAAAATTCGTATGGAATCGTCAATTGATCGTCCGGCACCGACGTATCGCGCTCGCCTTTCAGATCGACCGGAAAAAGATCCATCGGAATCAGCATGGCGCGAACCGTACAGGTAATCGCCTTGTCGTGTTCGCTATATGAAAATTCGAAATGCGAGGATCTCGAACCGCCGCCCCTATATTGAGCACCTGTCTTAGGGTCCTTCCAAGGTGTCCGGTCGTTCAGCACACCCCAATACGAAACGGATTCAATACGCCCCTTTACGTCGGCCTTCAGGTCCGATATTTTCCAATCGCAGGGCACCGCATTCGCCAGCTTGATCGGATCGGGCGTCACCAGGGCCTGCTTCTGATCATCCGGATTGTTCAGTGTGACCTTGGCTTTGGGGATGTCGGTATCCACGTTTGACGGCTTGCCATCAAACGGAGAAAAGGCAGACGCCCCCGGCGGCACGGCGCTGCCGGAAAAACGCGAGAAAAAGTCGCCAAGCGGCGACGGCGCGACCCCGGCCGCATCAGGTACGGGCGCCACCGTTCCCGCGTTCTCCGGCGCGACCATCTCGGTCGCAGGCGCGTGCGGCGGCATGAACGCCGGATTGGTGCGCCAGACCTCGCAGCCCGTCGTATACGGCACAAACACCGGCGCGAATGCCGCGCCCCCCAGATCCATCTGCGCCGGCCCGGTCTTTTTCAGGCTGCTGGTCTTGAACAGTACGCCGCCGCGCGTACCCATCTCGATGCCCCCGGGCGTCATCCGGAAATACGAGCCGCCTACGTTCATCACGATTTCCTTCGGCGACTTGACGTGGAGCACCCCGTTCACCGTCTCGACCGTCATGTCTTCCTGCGAGGCAAGCTGCATGCGGCCGCGCTGTGCCTGCACGACGACTGCGCCCGCGGCCGCAATCAGGCTCATGCCTTTCTGCGTGAACAGGGACACCATGTCGTGCGCGGCCACCGTAAAGCGCTTCCAGACACTCCAGCTCGCATCGCCCTTCGCGATGCTCATGATGTTTTCGCCGGCGACGACTTGCACGCTCTTGCCAGCCACCACACCCGCCGACGCAGGCGCGGTCACCAGCACACCGGGCTGCTGAAGCTGGTCGAGCGCCTCGTTCGCGGCCCGCTGACTGTCGATATCGGCCGCTTCGGCCTTCGACGCCTGAGCCGAGGACGCCAGCGCTTTCGCCAGCGCCAACGCGTCCTCGAGCTGTGCAACGGCTTCCTGCATGTCGAGTTGCGTGCCTGACGCACCGTTTCGCGCATGGGCCGATACCATCACGCCACGACCGCCGCGCAGCGCGGCAGGCCCGTCCGACCTCAATTCGGCACCGCTGCCTCGCTCGCTCTGGCCGCGATCCACGATGTGCCCGAGATTGAGCTGCGACTTGCCGTGCTCGGTCGCAACCTTGATGTGCTCGCGCCCCTGCCGGTCGTCCATCTCCAGCGTGTTGTTCGAACGCGTGCGGAGGGTGTTCCGCGTGCCCCAAGGGACGCCCGCGACGATCGGGTCCGTGTGTTGGGCGGTATGCAGCACGTGGCTGATGAACGGCAAATCCACGCAGCCCCACAGGAAGCTCACGCCGACCACCGTTCCTTCAACGAGCCCGAAGTGAAAACCGGTCTGGTTCGGCCCCGCGAACGGTTTCGCGAGCCTCATCGGGCAGCTTTGCAGACCGGGCGTCCGCGTGTCGCGGTCCAGATGAAGATCGACGATGTATTTGCCCTGGCTATCGAGATAGGGGTCTTTCCCGCCGCCGGACGACGCGATCGTCCCGGTGATGACCCCATCGATCCTCGGCCACGTTTCTTCCTCCAACGGCATCCGATACTGGCGATCAGATGGAATCGCGTCGAACGTCACGTGATAGCCCTTCTTCCGGCTCGCGCAGCACGTCACCCGCACGACAACGAGCCCGTGCTTCGCATCGGGCAATTCCCGGTTCGACAGTTTCAGCACCGAGCCGGGCACGAGGTCCAGCATGTCGCACTCGCCGCGATACGCGACCTGGCCGGCCAACGCTGCCTCGCGGCGCAGTTGTGCCTCTTCCTTCGCTTCGTCCTCGCTCTGATCCGGCGCGCCCCAGGTATACGCTTCACCATACGTCGTGCGGTCGTCGCGGACGGGACTGACCGCCTCGATCGGATCCGATCTCGCCGTTTCCGTGTTGAACGTGCGTACCGCGTAGGCCGCCGGCAAGGTCTTCGCGTGCATTTCGAGCGCGCTGACCGACTCGATACCGCAGGCCTCCAGTCCGCTATGCGGCCGATACGCAACCGTCAGGCGCTCAGGATCGCGGCGGTAGTGCGCATAGTCGTCGCCGAAGCGCACCCGCTCGCACCGCTCGCCCTCGTCGCACACGAACCAGATACCGGAGCGCCGGCACAAGCGCGTAATGAACGCCAGATCGTCCTCGCCCCATTGCATGACGAAGCTGCGCTTGCGGTAGGTCCGATTCAACTGGAATTCGAAGGCGGCGAAGATCTTGTTGAACTCGTGCTCCCGCAGAATCAGCTCGATGATCTCGGGAATGCTCATGTCGAGGAAGAACCGACACTTCGGCGCATTGCGCAACAGTGCCAGTCGCGATTCCAGCACGATTTCGTACAGCGACTGATCGCGGTTCGCAGCCTTCAACGCAAAGCCCGTCACGACGCCTTGCACGCGCCGCGCCTCGTCCGGCTGACTCCATCGGTCCTGCGGCGGCGGCTGAATCACGAACGCGCCAATCCGTTTCAGGAATTCGCTGCGCGACAGGTCGTGACGGGGATGCGTGAACCGGATCGTGTACTTCGTCGGCTCGCCGATGCCGCGTGTGCCTTCGAACTCGTACACGTCAGCGAGCGCGGCGGCCGGCGCTCCCTTGATATCGAGGCTGTAGAACTGGTGGATGTCGATGCCCGCGCGCGCGGGTGTATCGGAAATGGCCGTGCTCGCGGTCAAGGCGCCCCCCCGTCTGGCTTTGTTGGAATATCGCGAGCGATCCTAACCGTCCTGGTGCCGGGGCGGCCATAGGACCAGTATGATTTTACCGGCGAGGATCGGCACGAACGTTTTTACCGGGCGCGGATCTTGCGCACTGGACTTCCAGCGACTGACACCTCGTCCACCGCATGCGCCGAGTTTTTCATCGGTATCTCGACGGCATTGGCAAAAATTTCACGCCGTCGGCCCCCTCCTCGATCACGCGAACCCGCGTAAAAGTGCCGAGACCGCGCCCCAGCGGTGCAAAAAACGACGGACCGGCGCCGCCGCCAATCGCGCGGCCGCTTGCCGCCCCATCCGCATCACGGCAGGAACGCGCATTGCGGCGAGCAACACCTGTTGCCGATCCGGCCGCCGCCCGCACACGCTACCCATGAACGCCATACCGCCCTTCGCTCCTCACATCTACTTCTGCGACGCCCGCCTCGTCGGCCCCCTCGACGCGTGGCCCGACACGTTCGCGCATATCGCCGGCATGGGTTTCGACCACGTGCTGATCGGCGGCTTCTGGGCCGCCAGCGTCGCGGGTTTCCCGCGCCACGTCGCCGACTTCCACCGCCCGGCCGCGACGTTCGCGACGCGCGCCGGCGCGCTCGAGACGTTCTCGCGGCTCGCGCAGCTCGCGCACGGCCACGGGCTGCGCGTGCTGCTCGAAGTGGTGCCGGACCGCATCGCGCGCGACAACCCGCTGCGCGCCGAGCATCCGGACTGGTACGTCGAGCGCGCGCACGACGACGCGTTGATCGATCCGCGCAGCGCCGCCCATGAAATGGATATCGCGCATGCCCAGGTCGGCGAAGACGCCGCGCACGACGCGCTGTCCGCCTGGTGGTGCACACACCTCGCCACGTTCGCGGATGCCGGTGCGTCGGGTTTCCTGATCGACGCGCCGCATCGCCTGCCGGCCGCGTGGTGGCCGGGTTGGCGCGCGGCG
>NZ_VWWG01000048.1:0-44400 GCF_011753085.1 Burkholderia sp. Tr-862 | reverse complement strand
CAGCGCCGCGACCTGCGCGTCGGGCAGGCCGGCCAGCAAGAGCTCGACGCCGCGCAGATCGAGCGCGCCGGGCAGCGGCTGCTCGCGCTTCACGCTCGGCAGCGCGCGGCTCGCGTCGGGCCGCGCGGCGACGGCCGGCGCGTTGCCCGTCGAGTTGTTCTGCGCGTCGGCCGGCAGCGATTCGACGTAGCGAAGCTCGTCGTCGGTGTCGTTGTAGCGGAGCACCGCAGGCGGTGCGCCGTCGACGACGACGTACGGCCGCGGAATCACGTCGCTGTAGCGCCGCACCCAGTATTCGGCGACGAACGGCAGCTCGATGCGCCGGGCGCGAGCCGTACCGATCCCGGCTGCGGCGTCAGCTCGTACAGGTCGCCGGTGAGCCGGCGCAGCGCAAAGCCCGGACGGTCGATTCGCAGCAGGCGGCGGATGCTGTGCAAATAGAGCTTCCAGCCACCGTCGGCGATCGGCTGGTGGCCGCGGTTCTGCAGGAACAGGCGGCCCGTCGCGCAAGCCGCGCCGTCGGCGCCGAGGTCGGCACATGGCACGCCGGCCGCGGCCGCGTGGTTGTTGTCCACGGTGAAGCGCAACGCGAGGCCATTCGACAGCAGTGCGGCGAGATCGGCCGGCTGCGTGGCCGGCCGGGCGGTGCCGGCGATTGCGCCGGCGGCGGTTTGCGCGGGCTCGGCGCAGGTCGCGGCCGGCAACAGCGCCGCGATCAGCAAGCCGGTCAACAGGGAGGGCAACGTGCTCTTCATTCGAACTCCTGAGAAAAAAGGGGGGCGTGGCGGCGTCGTGGGACGACGTCGCTGCGGTCGGGTCTTTCAACGGAGCTGCGGGGACACCAGCGCCCGGCGCGAGGCGGTTGCGCCGGACGTATGCGGCACGCGGGTCGCGTGCGTTACGGAACGGGAGGCGGGCACGCGTGCCGATCCGATCGGCGAGGGCACGTCGGCGCGTTCATCGGGAATGGGCGGCAGAGGCGGCGGCGTCGAGGCGCGCGTCGCCGGCGGTATCGGGGTGGTCGCGCCCGACGGCGACGGCGAGCGCCGTCACCCGGCAACCGGCCGCCACACGCAAGCGGCGACGCGACGCGCAGGCGCGCGCCCCACACGGGATTCGCATGTCTCCCCCACTCAAATGGATTCGGCCTGTTGGCGGCCGCGTCCAACGATCATATGAAACCTTTTATTGGTATTCAAGTGGTATCAATCTGGCGCTAAATTGGCATCGGCCTGCCGCGCGGGCTCCCCACTGCCGGGACGAAAAAAAACCTCGCATGCAGCGAGGTTCGTTCCGGAGGCAGCGGCGGCGGGGCGAGATGCGTGCCGCCGCCGCGCACGCGTCAGTCGCGGCGTGTGCGCACCGGCGCTTCCTGCGGCTTTTGCCGCGCTTCGAGCCACATCGCGTTGACGATGCCGAACGACAGCGCGACGCCGATACCGAGAATCCAGCTGAAATACCACATGATCCGACTCCTTGTGAAACGGTGGGCGAGGGCGCATGCGCGCCCCGGCCGGGTTCAATACATCGAGTGCTCGTTTTCTTCGAGCGTCTGGCGCGTGACCTTGCCGCGCATCACGCGATAGACCCAGCTCGTGTAGAGCAGGACGATCGGCAGGAACACGATCACCGCGAACAGCATCACCTGCAGCGTCATGTGGCTCGACGTCGAATCCCACACGGTCAGGCTGCTGCGCGGGTCGAGCGACGACGGCATGATGAACGGGAACATCGAGAAGCCCGCGGTCAGGATCACGCCGGCGACCATCAGGCCGGTGCAGAAGAACGCCGTCTTTTCCTGTCTGGAGCCGGCGAGCAGCAGCGCGAGCAGGCCGCCCGCGATCCCGACCACCGGCGCCGCCATCATCCACGGATACTCGCCGTAGTTCGCGAGCCACAGGCCCGCGCCGGCGGCGACGTCCTTCAGCAGCGGGTTCGCGACCGTGTCGTTCGGCGCGGCGTGCGTGATGTGGAAGCCGCCGATCGTCGACGCGACCAGCACCCCGGCCAGCACGAACAGCACGACCGCCAGGAGCGCAGACACGCGCAGTGCGATCGACGCGCGGCGCGCGATCACGCCGTCGGTCTTCATCTTGATGAACGCGGCGCCGTGCGCGACGAGCATCGTGAGGCTGACGAGCCCGCAGAGCAGCGCGAACGGGTTCAGCAGCGCCCAGAAGCCGCCGTAGTAGGTCACCCGCAGGTCGCTGTCGAACTTGAACGGCACGCCCTGCAGCAGGTTGCCGAACGCGACGCCGAACACCAGCGCCGGCACGAAGCCGCCGACGAACAGGCCCCAGTCCCAGCCCGCGCGCCAGCGCGGGTCGGGCCGCTTGCTGCGATAGTCGAAGCCGACCGGCCGGAAGAACAGCGCGAACAGCACGAGCAGCATCGCGAAATAGAAGCCGGAGAACGACGCGGCGTAGACGAGCGGCCACGCGGCGAACATCGCGCCGCCGGCCGTGATCAGCCACACCTGGTTGCCTTCCCACGTCGCGCCGACCGTGTTGACGATGATGCGGCGCTCGTCGTCGGTCTTGCCGAGGAACGGCAGCAGCGCGGTCGCGCCCATGTCGAAGCCGTCGGTGACGGCGAAGCCGATCAGCAGCACGCCGACGAGCAGCCACCAGATCAGCTTGAGAGTTGCATAGTCCATAGCGATTCCTTGTTCCGTTGCGGGCGCGTGCTCAGACCGCGGCACGCTCGCCGGCGGCGAGTTCGTGGTGATAGCGGCCGGTATGCAGCGACGACGGGCCGAGACGCGCGTACTTGAACATCAGCTTGATCTCGATGACGAACAGCGCGGTGTAGAACAGGATGAAGCCGGCGAGACTCAGGTACAGGTCGCTGGGCTGCAGGCTCGACGCGGACAGGTGCGTCGGCAGCACGCCGGCGATCGTCCACGGCTGGCGGCCGAGCTCGGCGACGATCCAGCCGAATTCGATCGCGATCCACGGCAGCGGGATCGCCCACACCGCATAGCGGAGGAACCAGCGGCGGTTGTCCTGCAGCAGCTCGCGGCGCGCGCAGAACCAGAACGCGGCAACGAACGTCGCGACGAACAGGAAGCCGAGGGCCACCATGATCCGGAACGAGAAGAACACGGGCGCAACTGGCGGGATCGTCTTCTTCGCGGCGGCCTTGATCTGCTCGGGCGTCGCGTCCGTCACGTTCGGCGTGAACTGCTTGAGCATCAGCCCGTAGCCGAGATATTCCTTGTGCTGGTCGAACAACGCGCGGGTCGCCTCGCTCGTGTCGCCCTGCTTGATCTTCTGCAGCGCGCCGTACGCAACCATCCCGCTCTGGATGTGCTCCTCGCTGTGCTTCGCGAGCTCGCGCAGGCCGATCACCGGTTCGTCGATCGAGCGCGTCGCGATCAGGCCGAGCGCGTAGGGGATCTTGATCGCATAGTCGGTGCGCTGCTCTTCCTGGTTGGGAATGCCGATCAACGTGAACGACGCGGGCGCCGGCTGCGTTTCCCATTCGGATTCGATCGCGGCGAGCTTCATCTTCTGCACTTCGCCGGTCGTATAGCCCGATTCGTCGCCGAGCACGATCACGCAGAGCGTCGCCGCGAGGCCGAAGCCGGCCGCGACCGCGAACGAGCGCAGCGCGAAGTCGACGTCGCGCTTCTTCAGCAGGTACCACGACGACACGCCGAGCACGAACATCGCCGCCGACACGTAGCCGGCCGACACGGTGTGCACGAACTTCACCTGCGCGACCGGGTTGAACAGCACGTCGAACAGGCTCGTCATCTCCATGCGCATCGTCTGGTAGTTGAACGCCGCGCCGACCGGGTTGTTCATCCAGCCGTTCGCGACGAGGATCCACAGCGCGGACAGGTTCGAGCCCAGCGCAACGAGGAACGTGACCATCAGGTGCTTGATCCTCGACAGGCGGTTCCAGCCGAAGAAGAACAGGCCGACGAACGTCGATTCGAGGAAGAACGCCATCAGGCCTTCCACCGCGAGCGGCACGCCGAAGATGTCGCCGACATAGTGCGAGTAGTACGACCAGTTCGTCCCGAACTGGAATTCGAGCGTGATGCCGGTCGTCACACCCATCGCGAAGTTGATCCCGAACAGCTTGCCCCAGAACTGGGTCATGTCCTTGTAGACCTGTTTGCCGGTCATCACGTAGACGGCTTCCATGATGACGAGCAGCCAGGACAGGCCGAGCGTCAGCGGCACGAACAGGAAGTGGTAGAGCGCCGTGATGCCGAACTGTAAACGTGACAGATCGACGACTTCGCTACTTATCATGGTGGTCTCCCTCGGTAGATGCAGGAGCCGGCACCGAGAGCAGCTTCTCGGCGACGACGGCAGGCGGCAGTGACATGTGCTCGGCCTGCGGATGATTGAAGAATGCGTATTTGAGCGACATCAGGAGGATCAGCTTGACGATCAGCACCAGCGTGATGTCGCGCATGAGGGTCGGGCCGCGCGCCCATGCGGCGATGCGCGCGCGCCAGCCGATCGTGCCGGCGGCCTGCGGGGGAGGTGGCGCAGGCTCTTTGTTGATCGAGATCAAGGCGATTATCCTGAATCGATTTACGTTGGTTTCGGGGCGACTTTACGTCGGATTTATGACGGAACTTAAGCTGTTTTAATCCTTTTAAGCCGACATGCCAATTTTAAAGCGCCGGCTTTCCGATGCCGAGTGCCGCGCTGCGGCAGACCGTCGCGAATCGCGGGCCAAAACTTGAGGTAGATCAAGGGTATGCGGATGGGGCTGGAATCCATCCAATAGCCGGTCAATAAGGCCGATTAATTAGCGGAGCAATGTGCGAAACGACAGACGAAAAAAAACCGCTGCCGGTCGGGCAGCGGTTTTCGGTGAAGCGCTCTAAATCGTGGATTTAAGCGTATTCGGCGAGTGCGGTGCGCATCTTCTTCATGGCGCTCGCTTCGATCTGGCGGATGCGTTCCGCCGACACGCCGAATTCGGCCGCGAGATCGTGCAGCGTCGAGCCGCCCGAGCCGTCGTCGTCGACGTGCAGCCAGCGCGCCTCGATGATCCGGCGGCTGCGTGCGTCGAGCGCCTCGAGCGCCTGCGCGATGCCGTCCGTCTGCAGCATGTCGCGCTGACGCGCGGCGAGCACGGCGCTCGGCTCGTTGTGCGAATCGGCCAGGTAGGCGATCGGCGCATACGACTCCTCGCCGTCATCCACTTGCCCCTCGAGCGCGATGTCGCCGCCCGACAGGCGCGTTTCCATCTCGGTCACGTCTTCGCGCTTGACGTTGAGCTCTTGCGCGAGGCCGTCGATTTCCTCGGGCGTCATCGCCTGCATGCTCTTCTTGTGGCTGCGCAGGTTGAAGAACAGCTTGCGCTGCGCCTTCGTCGTCGCGACCTTCACCATCCGCCAGTTGCGCAGGATGTACTCGTGGATCTCGGCCTTGATCCAGTGGATCGCGTACGACACCAGGCGCACGTTTTGCGCCGGGTCGAAACGCTTCACCGCCTTCATCAGGCCGATGTTGCCTTCCTGGATCAGGTCGCCGTGCGGCAGGCCGTAGCCGAGATAGTTGCGCGCGATCGACACGACGAGCCGCAGGTGCGACAGCACGAGGCGGCGTGCCGAGTCGAGGTTGTTGTCTTCGCGGAATTCGGTCGCATAGCGGCGTTCTTCCTCGGCGGTCAGCAGCGGGATCCGGTTGACGGCCTGGATATACGCGTCGATGTTGCCAAGCTGGCCCGGCAACATCGAATGAGTTGCGAGCGCCAGCGAGCCTGCCGATTCGGCCTTGGCCGGCGTCGGGCTCAGGGTGTTCGGAAGGGTCAGGGCGTGGCTCACTAAAAAACTCCTTTGGAATCAGGGACAAACCCCTGGTCTCGGATGAGATTCCGGGGCCCATCTTAGCACTCCCGTAATTCGAGTGCTAATCCTTAGAGGGCGCGTGGACATCCAAGTTCCCGGTTTTTCTATCGAACTTGTCGAGTCGATAGTCTAATTTGCGACCGGGCTCGCTGGACGAAGTTCCGTAAACCCTTGTTTCAGATGGTAATCAGTAGACGTTTTCGATTTTTGTACTTTTGGAAGCAAACAATTTCGCTTCGTGATGCCGATCCGAAAAGTCCTTTACCATACCATTCAGTTCGCTCGGGCCGGCCGCTGCGGCAAGGCTCCATTCAACCCGCAAAGTTGGAGTGTCAGATGAACAATAAGAAGAATCGCCGGTCCCATTCCCGGCTTGCGCTGCATGCGCTGCTGGCGGCGTCGCTGCTGGGCGGATCGGGGGCCGCATTCGCGGACCGGTGGGGGATTCAAGCGGGCGGCGGTTTTTCCGATCGCCGCGGGATCGACAAGGCCGATCTCGCCGTGGTGTGGGATCCGGGCTGGAACTGGTGGGAAATCGGTGGCTGGCACTTCGCGTTCGTGATGGAAGGCCACGTCGGCTACTGGCATACGGGCGGCAACGTTCACGCCAATCTCGGGGAGTTCGGCGCAACGCCGATGTTCCGTTTCATCAAGAGCGCGGGCCAGGTTCGCCCGTTCATCGAGGCCGGTGCCGGCATCCGGTTCCTGACTCACCCGACGATCTCGAACAATCTGTCGCTGTCGACGTCCTTCCAGTTCGCGGACGTGGTCGGCGTCGGCGCGCAGTTCGGAGAACGCCAACAGTATCAGCTCGGTTACCGTTTTCAACATGTGTCTAACGCGGGTATCAAAGAGCCGAATCCTGGTATAAATTTCCACCAGTTCTACGTGCAGTACAACTTCTGATCCGCACGCCCGCGCACGGCGGGCGCGTTGCCGAGGAGTCAGGCGATGACGAAGGTGGTCGATGCGATTCGCGCCCTCGAGCGCGATCGGTTCCGGGCGATGGTCGACGGGGACGGCGAGGCGCTTGACGCGCAATTGTCGGACAAGGTGTTCTTCGTGCACACCAACGGCAAACGAGAAACCAAGCAGCAGTTCATCGACGCAATCGTCGCCGGCCGCCGCCGCTATCGCCAGATCGAAATCCAGTCGCAGGACCTGCTGACCGTCGGCGACGCCACCTGCGTCGTCACCGGGCGCGCGCTGATCGAGATGGAAACGAACAACGGCGGGCTGGTGTTTCCGATCGCCTATACGGCCGTCCACACCCACGAGCAAGGCCACTGGCGCCTGCTGGCGTGGCAGGCGACGCGGTGCGCAACCGAGACATGAGCGCGCGTGGCGCTCCTTTTCATGTCCCCACTGAAGCGGCCTTCTGGGCCGCTTTTTGCTGGCCCGTGCGGCGCGGATCGCGCGGCGCACGGGCGGTCACGCCCCGCCCCCTGACGTTCAAACCCTGAAGTGAAACCCGGCGCTCAGGCCGCCGCGCGTCGGTCGGCGCAATGCCAGGTCGAGCGGTTGATCGCGCTGACGACCGCGTCGAGCGCGGCGCTCGCCGCATTGGCGTGCACCCCGACGCCATGCCGCAGCGGCGCATCGCCGATCCGGCAGCCGACCGATACCGCGATCCTGCCGTCCGTCGTGCGCGCGTGTTCGCACGACGCGACGTCGATCGTCGCGCCGGCCGCCGTCGCGAAGGCCGCGGCCACGCGCTGCACGGCGTCTTCGGGCGTCGCGTCGGCCGGCGGCGCGACCGCGATGTCGCGGTTCTGCCAGCGCGCGCCGTCTCCGTGGCGCGCGGCCGGGCCGGCGGTCTCGAAGAATTCGCGGGCGAACAGCGCGCAGATCGCATCGCCGGTCACTTCCTCGCCGGACGCGTCGGCGAGCGTCTGCACCGCGTGGCTGAATTCGATCTGCACGCGACGTGTCGGCGTGAAGCCCATCCCGCGTTCGAGCAGGAACGTCGCGCCGCCCTTGCCGGACTGGCTGTTCACGCGGATCACCGCGTCATAGCTGCGGCCGAGGTCGGCCGGGTCGATCGGCAGGTACGGCACTTCCCACACCGCGTCGGGCCGCTGCTGCGCGAAGCCCTTGCGGATCGCATCCTGGTGCGAGCCGGAGAATGCCGTGAACACGAGGTCGCCCGCGTACGGATGGCGCGGATGCACCGGAATCTGGTTGCAGCGCTCGACCACGCGGCGCACCGCGTCGATGTCGGAGAAATCGAGGCCCGGGTCGATGCCCTGCGTATAGAGGTTCAGCGCGAGCGTGACGAGATCGACGTTGCCGGTGCGCTCGCCGTTGCCGAACAGGCAGCCCTCGATGCGGTCGGCGCCCGCGAGCAGCGCGAGTTCGGCGGCCGCGACCGCGGTGCCGCGATCGTTGTGCGGATGCACGGACAGCACGATGCTGTCGCGATACGCGAGATTGCGGTCCATCCACTCGATCTGGTCGGCGAACACGTTCGGGCTCGCAGCTTCGACGGTCGCCGGCAGGTTGACGATCATCTTGTGATCGCGGGTCGGCCGCCATGCCTGCGCGACCGCGTCGCACACTTCGCGCGCGAACGTCAGTTCGGTCATGCTGAAGGTTTCCGGCGAGTACTGGTAGGTCCAGTGCGTGTCCGGGCGGGCCGCAGCGTGTTCCTTGATGAGGCGCGTGCCGTCGACCGCGAGTGCCTTCACGTCGTCCTTCGACATCCCGAACACGATGCGCCGGAACGACGGGCAGATCGCGTTGTACAGGTGCACGATCGCGCGCGGCACGCCTTCGAGCGCGTCGAAGGTGCGTGCGATCAGGTCTTCGCGCGACTGCACGAGCACTTCGATCGTCACGTCGTCGGGGATGCGCTTGTCGTCGATCAGCTTGCGGACGAAATCGAAGTCGGTTTGCGACGCCGACGGAAAACCGACTTCGATTTCCTTGAAACCGATCGCAACCAGCATGTCGAAGAATTCCAGTTTCTGTTCGATGCTCATCGGCTCGATCAGCGACTGGTTGCCGTCGCGCAGGTCGGTGCTCATCCAGACCGGCGCACGCTCGATGGTGCGGGTCGGCCAGCGGCGGCCATTGAGGCGGACGGGTTCGAACGGACGGTACTTGTCTTGCGGGTTGCGCTTCATCTTCTGGACCTCGGGTCTCAAGTCGCGAGCGAAGACGGGCGGCAGGGGCGACGGTTGGCGCTGCCTCGCACCGTGGCGCAGAAAACGCGCCGCGGATGCGGATGATCTTCGCGAATCGACCGACGGATAGACGGACGAATGCTGACGACTTCGGGTTGTAAAAACTGCGAGAAGGGTGCTGCGAGGAACTGCTGGAGGGACCGTGCGGACAGCACACGGCGCTACGCGAGCCTTAGGCTAGTCGTAGCGATAGCGACCGCGCTAGGCGGCCGGAGGTAATTCGGAGGGTGTTCGGAAAGGAACGCATGGCGACAACTCTATGTCAGGATGCATGCGCGTGTCAAATGGTCGGTTCAAAGGTCGGCGCGAAAGGGGCCGACCCGGGTGGGGCCGACCCGGGATACCGATTACGGTGCGGTCCGGACGATCCGCACGATCGTCGCGACCTGCCGCGCAAGCGCGTCGGGCACCGGAATTTCGCCGCGCAGCACGGCGTCCGTCCAGGCGGCCGTCGTCGCCGCGTCGCGCGATTCGGGCAGTGTGACGGGCGGCGCGTCGGTCGACGAGCGCTCGGCCTCGATCAGCGTGTCGCACACGCCGTCGTGCAGCCAGTCGACCTGCACCTGGCGCCGCGTGTCGGCCGCCGCTTCGCCTTCGGTGCCGCGCGCGAGCAGCGCACCGCCGAGCGCGGCGTCCGGATGATCGCGGAACAGTTGCGCGAGGCTCTCGCGGTACGGCGGATGCGTGTAGTTGACGAGCCGCAGCCCGGCCGGCGCGAACGGCTGGAGGATCTTCACCAGCGTGTGCGTGGAGTTGCGCACGCCGAGCACGCGGCGCATCGACAGCAGGCGCGCGATGCGCGGCGCCAGCGCATCGATTGGCGCGAACGCGACGCGGCGCTCGGCGAGCGTGTCCTCGATCGCGTCGTGCGACGTCGACGGCGCGATCGACAGCGCCGAGAAGATCTCCGCGCTCGTCACGCGGCCCGGATCGCGCTCGACGCCGTGAACGAGCACCGGCACGCCTTCGCGCGCGAGCAGCAGCGCGAGCAGCGGCACCAGGTTCGGCTGCTTGCGCGCGCCGTTGTAGCTCGGAATCGACACCGGGCGGAACGCGGCATCCTGCACGTGCACGGGTTCGAACGACGCCTGCGCGGCGGCGAGCATCGCGGCCAGTTCGTCGGCGCTTTCACCCTTCAGGCGATAGGCGATCAGGATCGCGCCGAGCTCGACGTCCGACACGCGCGCATCGAGCATCGCGCGATAGAGCTCGAACGTGTCTTCGGCGGACAGCGCGCGTGCGCCGTTCGGGCCGCGGCCGATTTCCTTGATGAAGCGGGCGCAAGGGAACGGCGAGGCTGCGGAGTCGTGGGGAGCGGTCATCGGGCGTGGGGCGGGCGGCCGGCATCGGGCCGCGCGGTGAACGGTAAGGAATGCCCCGAGTATCGCATGGGCGCGGCTCGCCCAAGGACGCGGCCGCGCGCGTCGGCACCGCGCGGCGCGCTAAACTCGGGTTCCCGGCGGTGCCCTGCGCATCCCGTCGCCGGCCAAATACGACTACGAGAGACATCCCATGAAGCTCTACAGCTATTTCCGCAGTTCCGCGTCGTACCGCGTGCGGATCGCCCTGAACCTGAAGCAGCTGCCGTACGAAACGGTCCCCGTGCACATGCTGCGCGACGGCGGCGAGCAACTGAAGGACGCCTACCGCGCGGTGAATCCGGATGCCGTCGTGCCGACGCTGATCGACGGCGATGCCACGCTGCAGCAATCGCTCGCGATCATCGAATATCTCGAGGAAACGCATCCCGAACCCGCGCTGCTGCCGAAGCAGCCGGGCGACCGCGCGTATGTGCGGGCGATCGCGTTGCAGGTCGCGTGCGAGATCCATCCGCTGAACAACCTGCGCGTGCTCAAGTACCTGAAGCACACGCTGAAGGTGCCGGAGGAAGCGAAGAACGAATGGTATCGGCACTGGATCGAGGCGGGCTTTGCGTCGCTCGAGACGCGCCTCGCGAACGATCCGCGCACCGGCAAGCTTTGCTTCGGCGACACGCCGACGCTCGCCGATATCTGCATCGTGCCGCAGGTGTTCAACGCGAACCGCTTCTCGATTGATACGACGCGCTTCCCGACGATCCAGCGGGTGGCCGATTACGCGTCGACGCTCGACGCGTTCAAGGCCGCCGAGCCCGGCGTGCAGCCCGACGCCGAATGACCGCCGAACGATGCCGCGGCCGCCGGCTGGCGGTTTCCTGCGCGCATGAAAAAGGGCGCCCGAAGGCGCCCCGTGCGATGCGGGCCGGCGGCGTTCAGTCGAATAGCGCGTCCGCGAATTCCACGGCGTTGAACGGCTGCAGGTCCTCAACCTTCTCGCCGACGCCGATGAAGTAGACGGGCACCGGGCGCTGCCGCGCGATCGCGGCGAGGATCCCGCCCTTGGCGGTGCCGTCGAGCTTCGTGACGATCAGGCCCGTGAGGCCGAGCGCATCGTCGAAGGCCTTCACCTGCGTGAGCGCATTCTGGCCGGTGTTCGCGTCGATCACGAGCAGCACCTCGTGCGGCGCGCCGTCGTGCGCCTTCGAGATCACGCGCTTCACCTTCTTCAGCTCTTCCATCAGGTGCAGCTGCGTCGGCAGGCGGCCGGCCGTGTCGGCCATCATCACGTCGATCTTGCGCGCGCGCGCGGCGCTGACTGCGTCGAAGATCACCGCGGCCGGGTCGCCGCTTTCCTGCTGGACGACCGTCACGTTGTTGCGTTCGCCCCAGACCGCCAGCTGTTCGCGCGCGGCCGCGCGGAACGTGTCACCCGCGGCCAGCAGCACCGACTGGTCGAAGCTCTGCAGATGCTTCGCGAGCTTGCCGATGCTGGTGGTCTTGCCCGCGCCGTTCACGCCCGTGATCATCATCACGAGCGGCTGCGCGCGGCCGAGCATCAGCGATTTCTCGAGTGGCTTCAGCAGTTCGACGAGCAGGTCGTGCAGCGCGCTCTTCACCTGCTGCGGATCGGTCAGCCGGCCGGTTCGCACTTTCTCGCGCAGCGCACCGAGCAGGTACTCGGTCGCATCGACGCCGGCGTCGGACATCAGCAGCGCGGCTTCGAGTTCTTCGTACAGGTCCTCGTCGATCTTCGTGTTGACGAACACGCCGGTGATGCTCGAACCCGTCTTCGCGAGCCCTGTTTTCAGGCGCACGAGCCACGATTTCTTCGCCGAGGCGTCCTGCGTCGGCGGCGGCACGATCTCGACCGCTTCGACGACTTCGTCGCTGCCGTCGTTGGTCGGCGTGACCGTCATCACGACGGCCGGCGCGGTCGGTTGCGGTTGCGCGGGGGCGGGCGGTGCTTCGATCGCCTGACGGGCATCGGGGGCGGGCGCGTCGGACGGCTCGTCCGGTTGCAGCGCGTCGGCCGATTGCGATTCCGTGGAGTCGGACTCCTGCGTTTTCTTGAATCGTTTGAAGAAGCTGAACATGGTCTGACGTCGGGAAGAGGGCGGGGCGCCGCGGGGCGGAGCGCGGCAGGGGCCGTCGGGCGTGCGCACGGCGGCCGAAACCGTGCATTTTATCAGTGCGGCGAGGCACTCGCGTCAGCCGGTGCCGCCGCTGTGGTAACGTGCGCCTGTTTAGCGGTGCGCCCCCGTGCGCACCCGGTCCCTCCGTCGTCGATATTCCGTATGTCCCGTCCCTCTTCCGGCCGCCCGGCGGCCTCCTCCGGCCGCGGCAAGCCGCACACGATCCGCATCATCGGCGGTGACTGGAAACGCACGCCGCTCGCCGTGCTCGATCTCGACGGCCTGCGGCCGACGCCCGATCGCGTGCGCGAGACGCTGTTCAACTGGCTCGGCCAGGATCTCGACGGCCGGCGCTGTCTCGACCTGTTCGCGGGCACCGGCGCGCTCGGGTTCGAGGCCGCGTCGCGCGGCGCGACGAGCGTCGTGATGGTCGAGCGCCACCCGCGCGCGGCGCAGCAGCTGCGCGCGATCAAGGACAAGCTCGGCGCGCGCTCGGTCGAGGTCGCGGAAGCCGATGCGCTGCGGCTCGCGGCCGGGCTGACCCCGGGCGCGTTCGACGTCGTGTTCCTCGATCCGCCGTTCGGCGAGCCGGCCGTGCTCGATCGCGTGATCGCGCTGGCGGCGCCGCTCGTCGCACCGGATGGCTTGCTCTACGTCGAGACGGGGGCGGAGCTCGACCCGGCCGCGCACGAAGCGCTCGCCGGGTGGCAGGTGGTCAAGCACGGCAAGGCCGGTGCGGTTCACTACCATTTGCTGCAGCGCGAAAATGATGAATAATGCGCGTTCCATACGAGGCGGCGCGCCGGACAGGCGACGCATGCCCATCTCGGCAGTGGCGTGCGCATCGCACGGCTGCCACCCCGTTTGCGTGATGACAGGAGGAGCGACATGGTAGTCGCCGTGTATCCCGGTACGTTCGATCCGCTGACGCGCGGGCACGAAGACCTCGTGCGGCGTGCGTCGAGTATTTTTGATACGCTGGTGGTCGGAGTAGCCGACAGCCGCGCGAAGAAGCCGTTCTTCTCGCTGGAAGAACGTCTGAAGATTGCGAACGAGGTGCTCGGCCATTATCCGAACGTGAAGGTGATGGGGTTCAAGGGCCTGTTGAAAGACTTTGTCCGCACCAACAACGCGCGCGTGATCGTGCGCGGCCTGCGTGCCGTGTCCGATTTCGAGTATGAGTTCCAGATGGCGGGGATGAACCGCTATCTGCTGCCCGACGTCGAGACGATGTTCATGACGCCGTCCGATCAATACCAGTTCATCTCGGGGACGATCGTGCGCGAAATCGCGCAGTTGGGCGGCGATGTCAGCAAATTCGTGTTCCCGTCCGTCGAGAAGTGGTTGACCGAGAAAGTCGCCGCGATGGGAGGCCCGGCCGCGTGATGCGGCGCCGGCCGGTTTCGTCGCGAAGCCGGCCGCCGGCCTGAAGAAGTGAGATCAGTATGTCTTTGATGATTACCGACGAGTGCATCAATTGCGACGTGTGCGAGCCCGAGTGCCCGAACGGCGCGATTTCGATGGGCCCGGATATCTATGTGATCGACCCGAACAAGTGCACCGAGTGCGTCGGCCATTTCGACGAACCGCAGTGCCAGCAGGTGTGTCCGGTCGAATGCATTCCGCGCGATCCGCAGCATGACGAATCGCACGCGCAGTTGATGGAGAAGTATTACGCGTTGACCGCCGCGAAGGGCGACGATGCGCAGTGACCCCGCAGTGACCCCGCCGTGACGCACGCGTCACGACGTCACGATTTCCTCGACCGGCGCCCCTCGGCGCCGGTTCCGCTTCCCGCTTGTGCTTCAGCCGATCAGGTCGCGCAACGCCGCGACGAGCGCGTCGCATTCCGCGTCGGTGCCGACGGTGATGCGCAAGTGCTGGTCGATGCGCGGCGCGCGGAAGTGCCGCACGAAAATTTCCCGATCCTTCAGCTTTGCCGCGATCGCGCCCGCATCGTGCGCGGGGTGGCGCGCGAACACGAAATTCGCGGCCGACGGCACGACGTCGAAGCCGAGCGCCTCGAGCGCGTGCGTGAGGCGCGCACGGGTGTCGATCACGCGCCGGCAGGTCGCGTCGAAATGGTCGGTGTCTTCGTATGCGGCCTGGGCGGCGGCCTGCGCGAGCCGGTCGAGCGGATAGGAGTTGAAGCTGTCCTTTACGCGATTGAGCGCGTCGATCAGCGCCGCATCGCCGAACGCGAAGCCGACGCGCATGCCCGCGAGCGAGCGCGCCTTCGACGTCGTATGCACGACGAGCAGGTTCGGATAGCGGTCGATCAGCGTGATCGCGGATTGCGCGCCGAAATCGACATACGCTTCGTCGATCAGCACGACCGACGACGGGTTGGCGGCCGCGATCCGTTCGATGTCCGCGAGCGGCAGCGCGCGCCCGGTCGGCGCGTTCGGGTTCGGAAACAGCACGCCGCCCGCGTCGTCGAGATAGTCTTCGACACGGATCGAGAAGTCGTCCGCGAGCGGCACGATCGTGGTCTCGACGCCGTACAGGCGCGCGTAGGTCGGATAGAAGCTGTACGAGATGTCGGGAAAGCGCAGCGGCCGCTCATGCTTGAGCAGTGCCTGGAATGCGTGCGCGAGTACTTCGTCGGAGCCGTTGCCGACGAAGACCTGTTCGGGCTTGATGCGGTGATGGGCCGCGACCGTCTCGCGCAGTGCGCGCGCGAGCGGATCGGGATAGCGACGCAGCGTGTCGCCGGTGTCGCCGAGTTCGCGTGCGATCGCCGCGACGACGCGCGGCGAAGGCGGATAGGGATTCTCGTTGGTGTTCAGCTTGACGGGGTGTGCGAGTGCGGGCTGTTCGCCCGGCACGTAAGGCACGAGTTGCTGAACGACGTCGCTCCAGTAACGGCTCACCGCTTGGCTCCTGACGGGCAAAAACGACCAGATTACCGCATGTGGGCGACGCGGTGCGCAATTGCACAGGACCGAGAGTCCGCCCGGCGCCGCCGGACGGCACGTTGCACCGTGCCGGCGCGGCTTCAGTTGCGATGCAGCTGCATCGTCGCGCGGTCGAGCTCACCCTTGACGACCATTGGCATCACGGCGAGCGCGCGCTCGATCGATGCGTCGATCACGTCCTGCTCTTCACGGCGCGGCGGCTTCAGCACGAAGTTCGCGACGTCGGGCTTCGCGCCGGCACGCGCGCCTTCCGGGATCAGGTCGCGCGGATGGCCGATGCCGATGCGCAGCCGCCAGTACTGCTGCGACGACAGGTGCGCGGAGATGTCCTTCAGGCCGTTGTGGCCGCCGCTGCCGCCGCCGAGCTTCAGCTTCACGGTGCCGGGCGGCAGATCGAGCTCGTCGTGTGCGACGAGGATCTGGTCGGGCAGGATCTTGAAGAAACTCGCGAGCGCGACGACCGACTGGCCGGAGCGGTTCATGTAGGTTTGCGGCTCGAGCAGATGGACTTCCTCGCCGTGCAGGCGCGCTTTCGCGTAGAAGCCGTGGAAGCGGCGCTCGTCGCGCAGCGTCGCGCCGGCTTCGCGGGCGAGCTGGTCGACCAGCCAGAAGCCGGCGTTGTGGCGCGTCGCAGTGTATTCCGCCCCGGGATTGCCGAGGCCGACGATCAGTTTGATCATGACGTTTCGTAGGCGGCAGCGCCGCCTGGGCGCAGAAAAAGAAAAACCCGCCGGGCGAGCCGCGGCGGGTTGCGTCGACCGTTTCGTGAAACGGATCGAACGGGCGCGTGGGCAGCCCTTAGGCAGCCGGCGTTTCGCCTTCGCCTGCTGCGTCCGACACGGCGCCAGCCGGGATCGTCGCCGATGCGACAACCGGGTTTTCCGCGTCGATGTGCGCGACCAGCGCCACGCCCTTCGGCAGAGCGATGTCCTTCGCGTGCAGCGACTGACCTGCTTCGATCTTCGACAGGTCGACTTCGAGGAATTCCGGCAGTGCCGACGGCAGGCACTCGATTTCGATTTCCGTCGCGACGTGCGAGACGACTGCGCTCGACAGCTTCACTGCCGGGCTGACTTCAGCGTTCAGGAAGTGCAGCGGCACCTTCGTGTGCAGCTTCTTCTTCGCGTCGACGCGCTGGAAGTCCACGTGCAGCACGAGTTGCTTGAACGGGTGGTATTGCACGTCGCGCAGCAGAACCTGTTGCGACTGGCCGGCCACTTCGAGATCGAGGATCGACGAGTGGAAGGCTTCCTTCTTCAGTGCGTGCCACAGCGCGTTGTGATCGAGTTCGATCTTTTGCGGGGCTGCTTCGCCACCGTAGACGATACCCGTGGTCTTACCAGCGTTGCGCAGGCGGCGGCTCGCACCCGTACCTTGCTCTTGGCGCTCGAAAGCGACGACTTTCATGTGATTCTCCATTAGCTGCCCGCGACCAGGCAGTAAAACGGGGCCTGCGAAATGGCGGCCCCTGATGAAACGGGCGGGGTTTCGTCTATCCCGTCCGATTGTGCAAAAAGCGAAGCGTTGCCGCTTCGCTTTCCGCGCATGCTTTTTCGTGTCGTTACGCGATCAGGATTCCGCGAACAGCGACATCACCGAGTCGCCGCGACGGATTCGCGAGAACGTTTCGGCCAGCAGGCTCGCGCTCGTCAGCGAGCGGATCTTCGAGCAGGCCAGCGATTCGGCCGACAGCGGGATCGTATCGGTGACGACCAGCTCGTCGAGTTCCGATGCGGCGATACGCTCGGCGGCGCCACCCGACAGAACCGGGTGCGTCGCGTACGCGAACACCTGCTTCGCACCGCGATTCTTCAAGACTTGCGCGGCCTTGCAGAGCGTGCCGGCCGTATCGACCATGTCGTCCATGATCACGCAGGTGCGGCCTTCGACTTCACCGATGATGTTCATCACTTCGGCGACGTTCGCTTTCGGACGACGCTTGTCGATGATGGCGAGATCGCAGTTGAGCTGCTTCGCGAGTGCCCGGGCGCGGACCACGCCGCCGACGTCCGGCGACACGACGAGCAGATCCGCGTAGTTCTGCTTGCGCAGGTCACCCAGCAGGATCG
The DNA here is from genome assembly GCF_011753085.1 of Burkholderia sp. Tr-862. NCBI lineage: Bacteria > Pseudomonadati > Pseudomonadota > Betaproteobacteria > Burkholderiales > Burkholderiaceae > Burkholderia > Burkholderia sp. Tr-862. Next base: position 26,956 of record NZ_VWWG01000048.1, on the reverse strand, counting down.
GCGTTGCGTAGATGTTGTCGACCGGGATGTCGAAGAAACCTTGAATCTGGTCGGCGTGCAGATCCATCGTGATGATCCGCTCGACGCCGGCGATTTCCAGCATGTTCGCGATGACCTTCGCCGAGATCGCGACGCGCGCCGAGCGCGGGCGACGGTCCTGGCGGGCATAGCCGAAGTAGGGGATGGCAGCGGTGATCCGGCCGGCGGACGCGCGCTTGAGCGCGTCGACCATGATCATCAGTTCCATCAGGTTGTCGTTCGTCGGCGCGCACGTGGATTGCAGGACGAAGACGTCCTTGCCGCGCACGTTTTCCTGGATCTCGACTTGAATCTCGCCGTCGGAGAAACGGCTGACCATTGCTTTGCCGAGGGGGATTCCAAGGATATTGACGACTTCCTGGGCGAGCGCGGGATTCGCGTTGCCAGTAAAGACCATCAGGCCATCAAGGCTGTGGCTGCTCATCGTGCACCTGCTTCAGGCTTGGGCGGGAAATGCGGGAAAATTTTTGGCAGGGGAGGAAGGACTCGAACCCTCGCATGCCGGAATCAAAATCCGGTGCCTTGACCAACTTGGCGACTCCCCTACACTTAACTGATAACTTCACCGGACTTGTAGGCCATCCGGCAAAGCAAAACTTCATGACGCGAAAGCGAAGAGCGGATGCTCGTTCAGGCTCTCGGCAACTGCACCGTTCCAACCGGTGGGCAGCTTGGCTTTCGCCGCTTCTGCCTCGTGCTTGCTTTGAAACGCTGCAAACACGCTTGCTCCGGAGCCGGTCATCCTCGCGGGGGTCACATTATACAACCATTTGACCACCTGCGCAACTTCCGCGTACTTACTTGTCACAACTTGCTGCATATCGTTCCGGCCGAAACTGTCTGGCCATCCCGCATCGCTGTTTTGCTGTGCAAGAAAGTCAGCAATTGTGACTGGCTTCGTATTCCTTGTCAACAACTCATCTGAAAAAATTTCAGCGGTGGGGACATGAACTCGCGGCGTCACAACCAGGAACCAGCGAGTCGGCAATTCTACCTCAGCTAATTCTTCTCCGATACCCTCTGCGAACGCATTTTTTCCAAAAACAAAAAACGGGACGTCGGCGCCGAGTTTTACCGCGAGCGATTGCAGTTCCGTACGCGACAGGTCGAGCTGCCACAGGCGGTTCAGCGCGAGCAGCGTCGTCGCCGCGTCGGAGCTGCCGCCACCGAGGCCCGCGCCCATCGGCAGGCACTTGTCGATCTCGATGTCGACGCCGGCTGTGGTGCCCGTATGCGTTTTCAGCAGGTTGGCCGCGCGCACGACGAGATCGCTTTCCTCGGGCACGCCCGGCACGTCGGTAACGCGTGCGACACGACCGTCGTCGCGCAGCGTGAAGTGGAGCGTGTCGCCCCAGTTCAGCAGCTGGAACACGCTTTGCAGATCGTGATAGCCGTTCGGGCGACGGCCGGTGATGTGCAGGAACAGGTTGAGTTTCGCGGGCGCAAGGCAGTTGCGCAGCGAGCGGGTCGAATCGGTCATGCGTATGTCGGGGCTAGGTTCACGTGCTTACTGGTCGAGCACGAGCTTGATGTCGAGCGGCGGCGTCGCGCGCACGAGGTTGACGCGTTTGACGCCGGTGGCCGGTGCATCCGCGTAGGCGAGGTAGTCGATCGTCCAGCCGTCCTGGCGAATCTGCTTGACGTGTGTCGCGTCGGCCGGGTCGCGCACCGTCTGCGCGGGCGTCGCGGGCGCGGGTGTCGGCAGCAGCCAGTAGCGCAGGCCGGCCAGCGGCAGCGAGAAGCCGAGCGTGTTCTGCATCAGTTCGCCGACGTCGGTCGCGTACTGCGGCTGGCGGTTCGGCAGTTCGAGCGTTGCGGCCTGCGGTGTCGATTTCACGACTGCGAGCGTCTGGCCGAGCGGGCTGCGCAGTTCGAGCGACACGTCGTCGCCGTGCTCCAGCCAGTCGAAGTTGCCGTACACGTTTTGCTGCCTGCCGAGACGGTCGTTGTACTGCACCGCGAAACGGCCATGGTACGCATGCGTCGCGGCCGTCTGCAACGCGGCGCCGGCCGGCGCGTTCGCCGACGGCGGCGTGCTCGCGCAGCCGGCGAGCGCGAGCGCCGCGCCGGCCGCGGCCAGCGTGCGCAGCGCGCGGGAAGACAGGGAAAGCATCGGGAACATCCGCATCAGAGGCCGTTGATCTGGAGGCGCTTCAGCGTCTGCACGAGCGTGTCGTTGTCGGGCTCGAGCTTCTGCGCGGCTCGCCATGCGATACGCGCGTCGTCCTGCGCGCCGCTTTTCCACAGCACTTCGCCGAGGTGAGCGCCGATCTCGGCATTCGGCTGCAACTCGAACGCGCGCTGCAGCACCTTGGCCGCGCCGGTCGTGTCGCCCATCCGGTACTTCACCCAGCCGAGGCTGTCCATAATGTACGCGTCGTTCGGCGCGAGCGACAGTGCCTTGTCGATCAGCTTGCTGGCCTCCGGCAGGCGCTGATTGCGATCGGCCAGCGAATAGCCGAGCGCGTTGTACGCCTGCGGGTTGTCGGGCTGCGTGCGGATCAGCTCGCGCAGCTGTTTTTCCATCGTCGCGTAGTGGCCGGTCTTTTCGGCCGCCATCGCGTAGTCGTAGCGCAGGTCGGGATCGTCCGGGAAGTCCTGGACCGCCTGGCCGAGCCGCGCCTCGGCTTCCGGATAGCGCTTCGCGGTGAACAGGATCGACGCGTCGGTGCGTGCGACCACGGCCGCATCGCGTGGATCGCTGATCGGCAGATCGTCGAGCACCTTGCGGGCCTCGTCGGTCTTGCCCTGTTTCTGCAGCAGCTGCGCGCGCGTGATCTGCGCCGGCAGGTAGTGCTGGCTCGTCTGGTCGACCTTGTCGAGCCATTGCGACGCCTGCGCGTCGTTGCCCTGCTCGATCGAGATCTGCGCGAGGTAGATGTAGCCCTGGCCGACATCGAGGTTCGACTGCTTGTCGCCGAGCTGCACGTACTGTTTCAGGTACGCGCTCGCGTCATCGAGCTTCTTCTGCTGGATCTTGATCAGCGCGAGCGCCATCAGCGGCGTCGGGTCCTTCGAGTCGAGCTTGCGCATCGTCTCGAACTGTTTCTGCGCGTCGTCGAGGCGGTCGTCGGCGAGATAGAGCTGTGACAGCGCGAGCCGTCCATCGCGCGACTTCGGATTCTGCTGAACATATTTCTCGAACGACGTGATGCCGGCCGCGCGCTCCGCGGGGCCCATTTGCGACAGCATCAACGCCGCCGGCAGGTAGTCAGGACGGATCTGCAGCGCCTGCTTCAGCGACCGCGCCGCGCCTTCCTTGTCGTCGACCGCCAGTTGCTGCCGCGCGATCGCGAGCTGCGCCTCGGGGCGGTTCATGTCGTTCTTCAGCATGTCCTTCAGCACCGCGAGGCCCGCGACGCGGTCGGAGCCGCGCACCAGCAGCGCCTGCAGCGCGAGGATCGCGGGGCCGCGCGTTTCGCCGGTCGCGCGGGCCAGCTCACGCGCGAGCAGCGGTTGCGCGTCGGCCGGCTTGCCGGCGAGCACCAGCAGCGCGGCGTCGACTTGCGATGCGCGGTTCGAATCGGGCGCGTACTGGCGCCACAGATTGGCCGCGGACAGCGCGTCGGCCGGGCTTTGCGCGCCCAGTGCGATCTCGGTCGCACGCTGCGCCATGCGCGGATCGCGCGTGTCGCGGGCGAGGGCGAGGTAGGTCTGGTAGGCCGGCGCCGGCTGGTTGCGCTGGAGCGCAACTTCGGCGGCCAGCACCTGGTAGACGATCTGGCTCGTCAGCGCGACGCCGGGGAGATTCTTCTGCTCATCCGCCATCACATGCTCGAACGCGCCCTGCGGCTGCGCGTCGTCCGATGCCGGATCCTGCGCGTGAGCCGGGATGGCGGTGAGGGTCCAGGCGGCGAACAGCGCGGCGCCGAGCGCACGGCGGACCGGGAAGGCGCGCGCGCCGTGCTCGGCGGCGGGGCGCTTCAGAAGCAGCTTCGAGGGCAGAGTCATGGAAATCCGTTCGATGTTTCAACCGATTGTAACGCGCTCGCTACAATACACGCACGATCGTGAATCCCGTTTCAGACCCGCAAAACATGCCAGAGTTGCCAGAAGTCGAAGTCACGCGCCGGGGCATCGAGCCCTTTGTCGCGGGCCGCCGCGTCGAGCGTGTCGACGTCCGTACCGCGATGCTGCGCTGGCCCGTGCCGGCGGGGCTCGCGGAGCAATTGCGCGCACGCGAGGTGCTCGCCGTCGAGCGTCGCGGCAAGTACCTGCTGTTCGAGGTCGACGCGGGCTGGTTCATCGTTCATCTCGGGATGACGGGCACGCTGCGCGTGCTGCCCGCGGCCGGCGTGCCGGTCGCCGCGAAACACGACCACATCGACTGGATCTTCGACGAGTTCGTGCTGCGCTTTCGCGATCCGCGCCGCTTCGGCGCCGTGCTGTGGCACCCGCGCGAGGCGGGCGACGTGCATGCGCATCCGCTGCTCGCGAGCCTCGGCGTCGAGCCGTTCTCGCCGGCGTTCACCGGCGCGCTGCTGCATGCGCGCACGCGCGGCCGCACGGTGTCGGTCAAGCAGGCGCTGCTCGCGGGCGACATGGTCGTCGGCGTCGGCAACATCTATGCATCGGAGAGCCTGTTTCGCGCCGGTATCCGGCCGACGACCGCCGCCGGCAAGGTATCGCTGCCGCGCTACGAGCGACTGGCCGACGCGGTGCGCGCGACGCTCGCCGACGCGATCGAGCGCGGCGGCAGCACGTTGCGCGATTTCGTCGGCAGCAACGGCGAAAGCGGCTATTTCCAGCTCGACTGCTTCGTCTATGACCGTGCGGGGCTGCCTTGCCGCGTATGCGGCACGCCGATCCGCCAGATCGTGCAGGGTCAGCGCTCGACCTATTTCTGCCCGACCTGCCAGCGTTGAGCCCGTTGAAACCTTTTTTCAAAGATTCGAACACTTGAAGCCGCCCCGCATTGCTCCTGCTCCGTTCCCCGTCACGCCGCTGCACCGCACGTTCGCCACGCGCCTGATCGCATGGCAGCGCATGCACGGCCGCCACGACCTGCCGTGGCAGAACACCCGCGATCCGTACTGGATCTGGCTGTCGGAAATCATGCTTCAGCAGACGCAGGTATCGACCGTCATCCCGTACTACCTGCGCTTTCTCGAACGCTTTCCCGACGTCGCCGCGCTCGCGGCCGCACCGGCCGACGACGTGATGGCGCTGTGGGCCGGCCTCGGCTACTACTCGCGCGCACGCAACCTGCACCGCTGCGCGCAGGTTGTGGTCGCCGAGCATGGCGGTGTATTCCCGTCGACGCCCGACGCGCTCGCCGAACTGCCGGGCATCGGCCGCTCGACGGCCGCGGCGATCGCGTCGTTCGCGTACGGTGCGCGCGCGACGATCCTCGACGGCAACGTGAAGCGCGTGCTCGCGCGGGTGTTCGGTGTCGAAGGCTTTCCGGGCGAGAAGCGTGTCGAGAACGACATGTGGGCGTTGGCCGAATCGCTGCTGCCGGACGCCGCGAATGAGGCCGACGTGAGTGCCTACACGCAGGGGCTGATGGATCTCGGCGCGACGCTGTGCGTGCGCGGCAAGCCGGATTGCGCGCGCTGCCCGTTCGCGGGCGACTGCGTCGCGCAATCGACGGGCCGGCAGCGTGAACTACCGGCCGCGCGGCCGAAGAAGGCCGTGCCGACACGCAAGACCTGGATGCTCGTGCTGCGCGACGGCGATGCCGTGCTGCTCGAGCGGCGTCCGCCCGCCGGCATCTGGGGCGGCCTGTGGTGCCTGCCGCAGGCCGACGGCGATGCCGCGCTCGCGGCACTCGCACGCGGTTTCGGCGGCGGCGGCCCGGTGCCGCTCGCTTCGTTCACGCACACGTTTACGCATTTCCGGCTCGAGATCGAGCCGCGGCTGAGCGACATGACGAACGGCGGCCTGCCGGCCGCGCACGCGCAGGATGCCGAGACGGCGTGGGTGCCGCTGAGCGGGCTCGATGCGTATGGCGTGCCGGCGCCCGTGCGCAAGCTGCTCGATGCGCTGAGCGGGCCGCTGCTGTAACGAAAGGGGAAGGGGCAGGGCGCGCTAGGGAAGACGCCCGGCCGCCGCGGGGCATCCATTCGTTGGGCGATGCGCGGCGGCGGCACCACTGTAACGCTGCGACGTGACCGGGTGGCCGATGCCTACAGCCATCCGTGTCGATCGAGCACGTGGTGCACGGCATCGATCCGCGCGCCGACATCCGGAAACTCCATCAGCTTCTGCCGCGCGCGCAGGTCGAGCGGCAGCAGTTCCGCGAGGCGATTCGACACCCAGCTCGGATCGTCGAGGCGGAACGGTTCGGCGAACGGCAGCTTGCCCGGTTCGGATTTCTTCAGCGCCTCGATGATGCGCTCGAGCACCTCGGCGCACGAGCCGAATTGCGCGAGCGCCTGCTCGCCTTCGAGCGGGATGTCGTCGGGCAGCGGCTCCGCGATCCCGACCAGCAGCCCGTTGCCTTCGACACGATACGACAGCAGCTCGAAACGCTGCGTGCCGATCGCCTCCAGGTACAGCATCCCGAATTCGCCGGTGTCGCACTCGGTGATGCGCGCCATGCAGCCGATGGTCTCGGGCACCGACACGGCGCCGTCCTGCGCGACTTCGGGGCCGCTCTTGAGCAGGCACACGCCGAACGGTGCGTCGTCGCGCAGGCATGCGCGGGACATGTCGAGGTAGCGCGCCTCGAACACCTTGAGCGGCAGCCAGCCACCGGGAAACAGCACCGTGTGCAGCGGAAACAGCGGCAGGTCGATCAGGGTGGTCGATAGGGTGGACATGGCGCGCCGGGGAGAGGGCGGTGTCGCTAAGGTCGGTCGACCTCGGTGACGAGCCGCGACGACGCGTCGACATCCACTGGCGCGTCACGATGCCGCACGATCACGTTCGCATCGTGCGCGAGGCGCGCGGCGAGCGTTTCCGCGATGAATACCGAGCGATGCTGACCGCCCGTGCAGCCGATGGCGACGGTCAGGTAGCTGCGGTTGTCTTCGCGAAAGTGCGGCAGCCATTTCATCAGGAACGCATGGATGTCGTCGATCATCTGGTGGACGATCGGCAGTGCGTCGAGAAAGGCGATGACCGGCTGGTCCAGCCCGGTGAGCGGGCGCAGCTCATGGTCGTAGTACGGATTCGGCAGCGCGCGCACGTCGAACATCAGGTCGGCATCGAGCGGCACGCCGCGCTTGAAGCCGAATGACTCGAACATCACCATCAGGTCGTTGCTCTTCTGCTCGATGAAGCGCTTGACCCACGTGCGCAGCACGTTCGCGCGCAGGGTACTCGTATCGATCTGGTGGCCGAATTCGGCGAGCGGCGCGACCAGGTCGCGCTCGCGCTCGATCGCTTCCTCGAGCGACGACAGCAGCCCGATGTTCGCGTCGTGCGACGGCGAACCGGACAGCGGGTGGCGTCGGCGCGTTTCGGAGAAGCGCTGGATCAGCGCCTGCGTGCTCGCGTTGAGGAACAGTACGCGGACATCGTGCTCGAGCGACAGCGAGCGGATCAGGCCGGGCAATTCGTCGAGCGACGCGCTCGAGCGCGCATCGATTGCGACCGCGAGCCGATGCTGGCCGCCGTCGGCAAGGTAGCGGGCGAGTTCGGGGAGCACGTGCGGCGGCAAGTTGTCGACGCAGTAGTAGCCTGCGTCTTCAAGCGCATTCAGCGCGACGGACTTGCCTGAGCCGGAGATGCCGGTGATGAGGACGATACGCATGGGAAGCAGAGAATCCTGACGTTTCATCATAGCACCGGCTCGACGCGTCGGCGCTGCGAGGCCGGCGCGGGGAAGTTACACGAGCTTGCCGGGGAACTGACTGTCGGGATCCTGCATCGCGAGTCGTTGCCGATCCATGAAATCGCGCAACGTGTCGATGCCGCGCAGCTGCAGGATCGTGTTCCGCACGGCTGCCTCGACCAGCACCGCGAGGTTGCGGCCGGCCGCCACCTGGATCGTGACCTTGCTGATCGGCAAGCCGAGCACGTCGACCGTCTGGCTTTCCAGCGGCAGCCGCTGGAATTCGCCGTCCGGGCGGCGCACGAGCTGGACGATCAGCTTCAGCTTCATTTTCCGGCGCACGGCGGTTTCACCGAAGATCGTCTTGATGTCGAGCAGGCCGAGGCCGCGCACTTCGAGCAGGTTCTGCAGCAGCGGCGGGCAGCGGCCTTCGACGAAATCGGGGCCAAGTCGGACGAAGTCGACGGCGTCGTCGGCGACGAGGCCGTGGCCGCGGCTGATGAGTTCGAGGCCGAGTTCGCTCTTGCCGAGCCCGGAGTCGCCGGTGAGCAGCACGCCCATCCCGAGGATGTCGAGGAACACGCCGTGCAGCGTCGCGCGCGGTGCGAGGATGCGCGACATGTAGAGCCGCAGGCTGTCGATCACCGCGGCGGCCGACATCGGCGTCGTGAACAACGGCGTGGACGAGCGCGTACAGCGCAGCACGAGTTCGGGCGGCGCGGCGGCGCCGCCGGCGACGACGAGAAACGGCGGTTCGAGTGCGATCAGCTCGGCCATGTGGCGCGAGCGGTCTTCGTCGGTCTGCCGCTGGTAGTAGTCGATTTCGGCTTCGCCGAGCACCTGGATCCGGTTCGGGTGGATCAGGTTCAGGTGGCCGACGAGGTCGGCGCTGGACGTCGCGTTGGCGACGGTGTCGGCCGAAAAACCGCGCTCCCAGCCTTCATGCCCCGTCAGCCAGCTCAGTTTCAGCGTGGCCGCGTTGTCGTCGAAGATGCTCTGGGCGTTGATGCTGGACGTATCCATGACTTTCGTCACTCCAATGAGCCGGTGCGTGTGCGGGGCGACGGGCGTCGCCATGCCGGACCGGCGCCGGGCGGCCCTGGACGGCGGCGAGTGCCGCCTCGTTCGGGAAAATATTCCGCCCGGATCAACTCAAGGTTGCCACTGAGTGAGCACGCGATGCAACTCGGCGAGATCTGTTTCGTTGTGCAGACGCTCGCGCGCGTCGCGATCGGATAGCAGTTGCGCGATTTCCGACAGGATCTCGAGGTGCTGTTGGGTAGCTTGCTCGGGGACGAGCAGGAAAATCAGGAGACCGACCGGCTGGCCGTCGGGCGCTTCGAACGGGATCGCGTCGGCGAGCCGCACGAATGCGGCGAGCGGGTGCTTGAGCCCCTTGATGCGCCCGTGCGGAATCGCGACGCCCTCGCCGAGCCCGGTCGAGCCGAGGCGCTCGCGCGCGAACAGGTTGTCCGTGACGGTGCTGCGGGCGACGCCGTTCTGATTCTCGAACATCAGCCCGGCTTGTTCGAAGACGCGTTTCTTGCTGGTGACGGAGAGGTCGATGACGACGTTCTCTATGGGCAGGATTTTGGCTAGGCGATTCATGTTGGCAGGCGATTGGGCGGCCTGGGGTCTCCTTGCGGCGGCAGACTGATTTTCCATGTTCGGCGATATCAAGGCGTTTGGCATCGGCAACCTGCAAGGCAGCTACCGCACCCAACGCCCCCCGGCGATAACCGGGACATTATAGAGCACAGCCGCGTGCGTGGCGCGGCATGGACGGACCGGTCGCACCACTGCCGTACGGACACAAAAAAAACGCCCGGCGAACCGGGCGGCGTGGGTGTTGCGGTGAACGTTATTGCGGCGGCAGTTCGATCTGGTCGATCGACGGCTGCAGCTTGATCGGGTCGTGCGCATGGGTCTGCAGACGCTCCATGTGCTTGACGACCTGGCGGTCCAGCTTGTCGATCAGCAGATCGATCGCAGCGTAGAGGTTGCCGTTTGCGCTTTCGACGAAGATATCCTTGCCCTTCAGGTGCAGATTGATTTCCGCGCGCTGCTGCTTGTCCTTTTCCTTGTGGTTGTCGACCGAGAGGATCACAGTGCCATCGATCACCTGATCGCTATGCCGTAGCACCCTGTCCAGCTTGGTGATCACGTATTCGCGAATTGCAGGCGTGACTTCGAGATGATGTCCACTGATCTTCAGGTTCATAGTGCTTCTCCAAGCGAGTGACCACCCGGCCGCATCGAGGCGGCGCTCCGGTCGACTTGCCCTTGCCGCACGTGGCGGCAAATTCGCGGACAGGTCGCCCGGCTTGTCCCCCGTGTGCGCGGTGGCCGGAAGACGCCCGCCGCCGGGCAGGCAGCAGGCTAAAGAGACTTGCGCAGATTCACTGCTGGGATTTTGAGGGCTTCGCGATACTTGGCAACCGTGCGGCGCGCAACCACGAAACCCTGTTCTGCCAGCAGCTCGGCAATGCGGCTGTCCGAAAGTGGCGATTTTGGGTCTTCAGCTCCTATCAGTTGCTTGATCAGGGCTCGGATGGCGGTCGACGATGCGGCGCCCCCGGTGTCGGTCGAAACGTGTGACCCGAAGAAGTACTTGAATTCCAGCGTCCCGAAGGGGGTCAGCATGTACTTGCCTGTTGTCACACGGCTGACAGTCGACTCGTGTAGGCCCAGCGTATCAGCAATTTCCCGCAAAACCAAGGGGCGCATGGCAATTTCACCATGCGCGAAGAAATTCTTTTGACGTTCGACAATGGCCTGCGCGACACGCAGAATCGTGTCGAATCGCTGCTGGATGTTCTTGATCAGCCAGCGTGCTTCCTGGAGCTGCTGCTTCAGCGATCCGGCCGACGGATCGCCGCGGCTGTTGCGCAGGATGTTCGCGTACAGGTTGTTGATCCGCAGACGCGGCATCACTTCCGGATTGAGTTCAGCGAGCCAGCCCTGACCGGCCTTCTTCACGATGATGTCGGGCACGACGTAGTCCGCCTCGGCCTTGCCGTAGGCGGCGCCGGGGAACGGCTCCAGCGAGCGGATCAGCGCGTGCGCGTCGCGCAGCGCGTCGTCGCTCGCCTTCAGGTGCTTGCGCAGCCGCGTGAAGTCGCGCGCGGCGAGCAGCTCGAGGTGCTGCGACACGATCTCCAGCGCGAGCGTGCGGGTGGGGGACGGATCGAGGCGCAGCAACTGCAGCTTCAGGCATTCGGAGGCCGAGCGGGCCCCGACCCCGGCCGGGTCGAAACTGTGCAGCAGCGCGAGCGCCGCATTCAGTTCGTCGCAGTCGATTTCCAGTTCCGGCGGCAGGTCGTTGAGCACTTCGTCGAGCGAGGCGGTCAGATAGCCGTCGTCGTCGAGCGATTCGATCAGGAACATCACGAGTGCGCGATCGCGTGGGCCGGCCTGCGTGACGCGCAATTGCGCGGACAGGTGGTCGCGCAGCGACGTTGCGGCTTCCTGCACCTGCAGCGGCGGGAGGTCGTCGTCGTCCGAGGCACCGCTCGAGCGGCCGTACTCGTCGAGATTCCACTGCGGGCCGTCGCCGGCGTCGCTCGACCCGTAGCCGTCGTATTCGTCGGCGCCGGCCGGCTCGTCGCGCTCGGCGCGATCGCTCGACTGGCTGCTGCCGTTCGCGGGGCCCGGCTCGATGTTCTGTCCGGAAGGCGCCTGCGCAATCAGCGATCCGTCCGACGCGACACGCAGCGGACTCGAGATCCATTCGTCATCGTTCTCGAGCAGCGGATTCTGCGCGACGGCCATCGCGACTTCCTGCTGCAGTTCGAGCGTCGACAGTTGCAGGAGCCGGATCGACTGCTGCAGTTGCGGGGTCAGCGCCAGGTGTTGCGACAGGCGGAGTTGAAGGCTGGCTTTCATGGCAGAGAGGGAGTCATACCGGCAGTTTGCCACGACCGAGCCGCATTGAGCCATCGGCGATTACGCGCGGCGCGGCGCCCGGCCGCGGGCAGGGCCGCCGCGCGGGGCACGCGGGCGCAGCCCCGCGCGGCGATGCCGGGCGGGGTGCAGCCAGCCACAAAAGGGGGAGCTTACATGCGGAAGTGTTCGCCGAGGTACACGCGGCGCACGCTTTCGTTTTCGATGATTTCGCTCGGCGCGCCGGCGGCGAGCACCGAACCGTCGCTGATGATGTAGGCGTGGTCGCAGATGCCGAGCGTTTCGCGGACGTTGTGATCGGTAATCAACACGCCGATGTTGCGCTGCTTCAGGAACTTGACGATCTTCTGGATCTCGAGCACCGCGATCGGGTCGACGCCGGCGAACGGTTCGTCGAGCAGGATGAAGTTCGGGCTGGTCGCAAGCGCACGCGCGATCTCGACGCGGCGACGTTCGCCGCCCGACAGCGACAGCGCCGGGTTCTCGCGCAGGTGGCCGATCTGCAGCTCGTCGAGCAGCTCCTCGGTGCGCGCTGCGATCGCGTCCTTCGACAGTCGCTTGCCGTCGTCGCCGTGCTGCAGTTCGAGCACCGCGCGGATGTTTTCCTCGACGGTCAGCTTGCGGAACACCGACGCTTCCTGCGGCAGGTACGACAGGCCGAGCGATGCACGCTTGTGGATCGGCAGCAGGCTGATGGAGCTGCCGTTCAGCGAGATCTCGCCCGCGTCGAGCGGCACGAGGCCGACGATCATGTAGAACGACGTCGTCTTGCCGGCGCCGTTCGGGCCGAGCAGGCCGACGACTTCGCCGCTCTTCACATCAAGCGACACGTCCTTGACGACCGTGCGCGAGCCGTAGCGTTTCTTCAGGTTGCGCACGACGAGCGAACTCGTCGTGCCGGCCGGCTGGCGATTCGGTAGCGCGTTCATTGTCCCGGCGCTCCCTGGATCGTGGTCGACGGCGACAGCTTCGCCGGCGCGCCGTTCAGCTGCCCGGGGCCGCCGCTCTTCGGCGACAGCATCGCGCGCACGCGGCCGTTCGGATTGCCCGGCGCCGCGACGTCCTTGCCGCCCTTCGCGGTGTAGAAGTCGCGCTGGCCGTCGTACGTGATCACGCTGCCGTGCACGGTGTCGGCGATCGTCGACGTGCCCTGCAGGCGGCGCACGGTCGCGGCGGTCGTCAGGGTCGTCAGGTCCTGCTTGCCGTCGTAGTCGATGCGCTCGGCGTCGCCGTCGATGTACTCGTCGAGACCTTCGCGTTTCTGGCGGAACGTCGCGTGCTTCTTGCCGCTGCCGAACGACGTCGCGTACTGATAGCCTTCCGGATCCTGGCGCACTTCGACGCGATCGCCCTTGATGATGATCGTGCCCTTCGTGATCACGACGTTGCCGGTCGCGACCGTTACCTGCTTCAGGTCGTCGTAGGTGAGGTTGTCCGCCTCGACGTTGATCGGCTTGTTCTGGTCAGCCTTCTCGGCATGGGCGAGCGGCGCCAGCCCGACGAGCGGGAGCGCCACGAGCGTCGCGGCGAGCGCGGCGCGGACGGCGCGCGCAGCGCCGCCGGAATTCTGTCGAGGGAACGGTTCGTTCATGCAGTCACGTGAGGGATGCGTTACCTGGATTGACCTTTCGAGCCGCCGGACGTGTCCGCCGCGGCGATCGTGCCGCGCACGTTGCCGTAAAGCTCGATGACCCGGGTGACGTTGTTGTACTTCATGCCGTCGGTCGCGTTGACGAGCGACAGGCCGCGCTGAAGTTTAACCGGCTTTTCGGTCTGGATCACATCGTCATTGACGAAGATCCGGAAATGCTGGGAATCGGCCTGCATCTGCGGATCGCCGCCGCCGGCCACGCGCAGGATGCGCGCGTCGTCGTACAAGTCGACGATCGACACATCGCCGTTGACGGTGCCGCGCTTCGCGGTGGTCGTGACGACCGGCTTGCCGGGCTGGAATGCGCGCATGGCCGGGTCGGTCAGGTCGCTGTTGTCGGTGTCTTCATAGTGGATCAGCTTCGCGGCCGTCAGCCGGTACTGGGTCGTGCCTGACTGGTCGAGCTCGGTGACCGAGAAGTTGTCCGCGAAATAGTCGGGCGTATGGCGCTTCGGCTGCGCGGTGCCCTCGCCGGGCGGCGGCAGCGTCGCCTGCAGCAGCCACCACGTGATGCCCGCGAGCGCGGCGACCGCGATGAGCGGCAGCAACTGGGTCCAGCGGAAATGCGTGTTCATCCGTCAGGCTCCGCAGGCAGCCGCGAGCAGCGCGTCGTAGCGGTGCTGCGCGCGCAGGATCGCGTCGCAGACTTCGCGCACCGCGCCGTGGCCGCCGCGGGCCTCGGCCACCCAGTGCGCGCGGGCGATCACCTCGGGGTGCGCGTTGGCCGGCGCGGCCGCGAAGCCGCAGCGCAGCAGCACCGGCAGGTCGGGCCAGTCGTCGCCCATGTAGCCGCATGCGTCGGCGCCGATGTCGAGCGACGCGATCAGGTCGGCGAACACGGTGAGCTTGTTCTCGACACCCTGGAACAGATGCGCGATCTTCATTTCCTTCGCGCGCGCCGCGACGATCTCCGAGCGACGGCCGGTGATGATCGCGGTCGCGATGCCGGCCTCGCCGAGCAGCTTCACGCCATGGCCGTCGAGCGAATTGAACGACTTCATCGCGTCGCCGGCCGCGGTAAACAGCAGGCCGCCGTCGGTCAGCACGCCGTCGACGTCGAAAATCATCAGCTTCACGCGGCTCGCGCGTTCGGCCGCAGTCAGCGCTGCGCTCATCAGATCACCTTCTTCGAAAACAGGTCGTGCATGTTCAGCGCGCCGATCAGCGCGCCGTCGGCATCGACCACCAGCATCTGGTTGATCCGGTGGCGCTCCATCAGTTCCACGGCCTCGACCGCGAGATGTTCGGGGCCGATCGTACGCGGTTCGCGCGTCATCACGTCGACGATCGGCAGCGTGCGGAAATCGCCTTCGCGCGCGAGCACGCGGCGCAGGTCGCCGTCGGTGAAGATACCGGCCACGCGGCCGTCGGCGTCGACCACGGCCGTCATGCCCAGCCGTTTCGCGGTGATCTGGAACAGCGCGTCCGACAGCGTGGCGTCGAGCCCGACGCGCGGCACGTCGTCGCCCGAGCGCATCACGTCGCGCACATGGGTGAGCAGGCGCCGGCCGAGCGCACCGCCCGGATGCGAGCGCGCGAAATCCTCGGAGCCGAAGCCGCGCGCGTCGAGCACCGCGACGGCGAGCGCGTCGCCGAGCGCCAGCGCGGCGGTCGTGCTCGCGGTGGGGGCGAGGTTCAGCGGGCACGCTTCCTTCGACACCGCGGCATTCAGGTTCACGTCGGCGAGCGTGCCGAGGCTCGATTCCGCGCGGCCCGTGATCGCGATCAGCTTCGCGCCAATCCGCTTGACGAGCGGCAGGATCGCGACGAGCTCTTCCGACTCGCCGGAATAGGAGATGCCGATGAAGACGTCGTCCGACGTGACCATGCCGAGGTCGCCGTGGCTGGCCTCGGCCGGGTGGACGAAGAAGGCCGGCGTGCCGGTGCTCGCCAGCGTCGCCGCGATCTTGCGGGCGATATGCCCCGATTTGCCGATGCCGGATACCACGACACGCCCGCGGCAGCCGAGCAGCAGCGCGACGGCCTGCACGAAGTCGCCGTCGAGCTGGTCGCGCAGCGCGCGCACGGCGTCCGCCTCGATGTCGAGCACGTCGCGGGCGAGCGCGAGCGCCCGGTCATCATTGATTTTCGCTATCATGCGCGGAGTATAGCAAAGGCGTTTGTTCGCCGCGCCGCGCCTTCGGACTCGTCCGAGGTCGCTTGCCCCCCGCCACCACCCGCGCCCGCATTGCCGTGGCCCCGACGAACGAGGACGCTTTGCCCGTGATTTCCCCGCTCGAAATGACCCTGCTGCTGCTGCTGGCCTCGGTGGTGGGCGTCGTCGTCTTTCGCTCGTTGAACCTGCCGCCGATGCTCGGCTACCTGACCGTCGGCATCCTGGTTGGCCCGCACTCATTCGGTATCGCCGCGGACCTCGAGCGGGCCGAGCACCTCGCGGAATTCGGCGTGGTATTCCTGATGTTCTCGATCGGCCTCGAATTCTCGCTCGCGAAGCTGAGGGCGATGCAGCGGCTCGTGTTCGGGCTCGGGCTGCTGCAGGTGGTCGGGACGCTCGTGCTCGCGGTCGCGCTCGGCGCGCTGTTCGAGCGCTGGGTGCACATCACGTGGCAGGGCAGCGTCGCGCTCGGCGGCGCGCTCGCGATGTCGTCGACGGCGATCGTGTCGAAGATGCTCGCCGAGCGGCTCGAGATCGAGACCGAGCACGGCCGCAACATCTTCGGCGTGCTGCTGTTCCAGGATCTCGCGGTGGTGCCGCTGCTGATCGTGATCGCCGCGTTCGGCGCGGAGTCGTCCAAGGATCTCGCGATCACGCTCGGCTTCGCGGCGGTCAAGATCGTGATCGCGCTCGCGCTGCTGCTGATCGTCGGCCAGCGCTTCATGACGCGCTGGCTCAACGTCGTCGCGCGGCGCCGCTCGCAGGAACTGTTCGTGCTGAACCTGCTGCTCATCACGCTCGGTGCCGCCTTCATCACCGACCGCTTCGGCCTGTCGCTCGCGCTCGGAGCGTTCATCGCGGGGATGCTGATCTCCGAGACGCCGTTCCGTCATCAGGTGGAGGAGGACATCAAGCCGTTTCGCGACGTGCTGCTCGGGCTGTTCTTCGTGACGACCGGGATGCTGCTCGATCCGAGCGTGATCTGGGAGCACCCGTTGCTCGTGCTGGGCTTCTTCGTCGGCCAGATCCTGTTCAAGGGAACGATGATCGCGGGGCTCGCGCGCCTCTTCGGCGCGACGCCGGGCGTCGCGATGCGCACCGGCATCGGGCTCGCGCAGGCCGGCGAATTCGGCTTCGTGCTGCTGAACCTGATCCTCGATCGGCATCTCGTCGATTCGACGCTGTTGCAGGCGATCCTCGCGTCGATGCTGCTGTCGATGCTTGCCGCGCCGTTCCTGATCCAGAACGCCGACCGGATCGTGATGCGGTTGTCGTCGACGGAATGGATGCAGCAGTCGCTGCAGATGACGCGGATCGCGACGCAAAGCCTCAAGCAGCGCGGCCACGTGATCATCTGCGGCTACGGCCGCGCGGGCCAGAACCTGGCGCGCATGCTCGAGCAGGAAGGCATTTCGTACGTCGCGCTGGACCTCGATCCCGATCGCGTGAGCGCGGCCGCGACGGCCGGCGAATCGGTCGTGTTCGGCGATGCGGCGCGTCGCGAGTCGCTGGTCGCGGCCGGTATCCATCGCGCGGCGGCCGTCGCGATCACGTATGCGAACACGCCGTCCGCGCTGCGCGTGCTGCACCACGTGCACGAGCTGGAGCCGACGCTGCCGGCGATCGTGCGCACGGTCGACGACGCCGATCTCGAGAAACTGCTCGCGGCCGGCGCGACCGAGGTGATTCCGGAGATCGTCGAGGGCAGCCTGATGCTCGCGTCGCACACACTGGTGCTGGTCGGCGTGCCGATGCGCAAGGTCGTGCGGCGCGTCGAGGAGATGCGCGACGAGCGCTACCGGCTGCTGCGCGGCTATTTCCACGGCGCGGACGACGCGGACGACGACGATCACGAGCAGGTGCGGCTACAATCGGTGCCGGTCGACGCGCGCGCGGACGCGGTCGGGCGCTCGCTGGAGGAGCTCGGGCTGTATGCGCTCGGGCTGGAAGTCACGGCGATCCGCCGGCACGGGATCCGCGGCGTCGAACCCGACCCGCTGACCAAGCTGCGCGCGAGCGACATCGTCGTGCTGCGCGGGCTGCCCGAGGCGCTCGCGCTCGCGGAGGAGCGGCTGTCGCGCCATCGGCGCGAGCCGCCGGTCGCGGTCGCCTGAGTCACGATTTCGTTGACCTGACCCGTATTGATTCGAAACGGTGCCCGATCTTCGCGCACCGTTTTTTTCGGAGAGTTTCATGCCGCATTCGTCGTCGGGCGCACCGCTCGATCCGGTCGCCTTCATCCACAGCCAGATCCGCACCGTGCCCGACTGGCCGCAGCCGGGCGTCATGTTCCGCGACATTACGACGCTGCTGCAGAGCCCGAAGGCGCTGCGCATCCTCGTCGACCTGTTCGTCGAACGCTATGTCGATGCGAAGCTCGACTACGTCGCGGGGCTCGACGCGCGCGGCTTCATCATCGCGCCGATCGTCGCGTACGAGCTGAGCGTCGGTTTCGTGCCGATCCGCAAGGTCGGCAAGCTGCCGTACAAGACGCGCTCGGAATCCTACGATCTCGAATACGGCAGCGCGACGGTCGAGATCCACGAGGACGCGTGCCGCCCCGGCGACCGCGTGATCATCATGGACGACCTGATCGCGACCGGCGGCACGATGATGGCGGGGCGCAACCTGCTGCAGCGGCTCGGCGCAGTCGTCGTCGAGGGCGCGGCGATCATCGACCTGCCCGATCTCGGCGGCTCGACGCTGCTGCGCAATGCGGGGCTGCCCGTCTATACCGTCACCGAATTCCCCGGCCACTGAACGCCGGCCCACGCCGCGAGGTCACGATGCCCAACTTCATGCTGTTTCTCGCCACGTCGATCGCGATCACGTTCGCGCCCGGTCCCGACAACCTGCAGGTGCTCGCACGCGGCATCTCGCAGGGCCGCGCGGCCGGCTTCGTCGCGGCGCTCGGCTTCACGGCCGGGATCCTGTTCCATACGACGCTCGCGGCGCTCGGCGTCGCGGCCGTGCTGCGCTCGTCGCCGGTCGCCTTCCAGGCGCTGAAGCTCGCGGGCGCGGCGTACCTCGTGTGGATCGGCATCAAGGCGCTGCGCAGCCAGGGCCTCGCGAATGCGCATGCGCGTGCGCCGCAGCCGCTTCGCGCGATCTTCCGGCAGAGCGTGATCGGCAACCTGATGAACCCGAAGGTCACGCTGTTCTTCGTCGTGTTCCTGCCGCAGTTCGTCGATCCGCACGGCGCGCAGGGCGTGACGCTGCAGATGTTCGAGCTCGGCGCGCTGTTCATGCTGCAGACGGCCGCGATCTTCTCGCTGTTCGGCATCAGTGCGGGCGCGATCGGCGCATGGCTGAAGCGCCGTCCGAAGGCCGGCGTGTGGCTCGACCGCATTGCCGGCGCGACCTTCATCGCGATCGGTATCCGCGTCGCGCTGAAGGACTGAACCCGATGACGTTTCCGTGCATTGCGGCCGCGCGCCGCTTCGATCCGCTCGCGCACCTGCGTTTCGAGATCGCGGGCGAGCAGGTCGGCTGGGTGCGTCGCCGCGACGTCGCGAAGCTCGAGCGCTGGCCCGACGTGTTCGAGCTGACCGACGAGCGTGTCGTGCTGTCGGCGCGCTATGACACGGTCGATGCGCGCAGCATGGCGCTCGCGAGCGCGATCGGCGCGCTGGCGGCCGAAGGCGCGATTCCCGGCTGGCGCGACGAGATCTATGCGATCCGCAACCGCTTCGACGATCCGCCGCTCGCGTATATCGAGCGCGCCGCGTCGCGTTTTTTCGGCACGCAGACTTATGCGGTGCACCTGAACGGCATCGTAGAATATGCGGCTGCGCCGGGTTCGCCCGCCGCGCCGCAGATGTGGCTCGGCCGCCGCAGCGCGACCAAGGCCACCGACCCCGGCATGCTCGACAACGTCGTCGCGGGCGGCATCGGCTGGGGCTTGGGCGTTCACGAGACGCTCACGAAGGAATGCTGGGAAGAGGCCGGCATGCCGGCCGAACTGGCGGCGCGCGCGATCGCGGGCCGGGCGGTGCAGGTGCTGTGCTCGCTGCCGGAAGGCACGCAGTCCGAACTGATCTTCGTGTACGACCTGCCGCTGCCGCGCGACTTCGCGCCGCACAACCAGGACGGCGAAGTGGCCGAGCACCTGCTGGCCGGCGTGCCCGAGGTGATCGGCTGGTTGCGCGAAGGCCGCGCGACGGTGGATGCGAGCCTCGCGATGCTCGACACGCTGCTGCGCCACCGCTGGCTCGCGGCGGCCGACGCGGCGGGCATCGACGCGCTGTTCGCGCCGGCCGCGTAA
The DNA here is from genome assembly GCF_011753085.1 of Burkholderia sp. Tr-862. NCBI lineage: Bacteria > Pseudomonadati > Pseudomonadota > Betaproteobacteria > Burkholderiales > Burkholderiaceae > Burkholderia > Burkholderia sp. Tr-862. The sequence continues at coordinate 7,263 of NZ_VWWG01000048.1, read as the reverse complement.
CGCGCCGAACGGCCTATTTGACGAATACCGAAACGAAGGGAGTAGCGGTCATGTCGACCGATCACAGCTTTATCTTGAAACTGTCGTGCCCCGACCGGCACGGCATCGTTCACGCGGTCTCGGGCTTCCTGTTCGAGCGCAGCAACAACATTCTCGACTCGGCGCAGTTCGGCGACAGCCGCACCGGCGAGTTCTTCATGCGCGTGCACTTCGAGCAGGATGCCGACGGCGCGGATGCCGCGTCGGCGCTCGACACGCTTCGCCAGGAATTCGCGCCGCTCGCCGAGCAGTTCGCGATGCGCTGGGAGCTGCACGACGCGGCCGTGAAGCCGCGCGTCGTGATCATGGTGTCGAAGATCGGTCACTGCCTGAACGACCTGCTGTTTCGCTACCGCACCGGCCAGCTGCCGATCGAGATCCCGGCGATCGTGTCGAACCACAAGGAGTTCTACCAGCTCGCCGCGAGCTACAACATCCCGTTTCATCACTTCCCGCTCGTGGGCGGCTCGTCCGATGCGGCGAAGGCCGCGCAGGAAGCGCGCGTGCTGGAAGTGATCGACGAGCACCGGGCCGATCTCGTCGTGCTCGCGCGCTACATGCAGATCCTGTCGCCGAACATGTGCCAGCAGCTCGCCGGCCGCGCGATCAACATCCATCATTCGTTCCTGCCGAGCTTCAAGGGCGCGAAGCCGTATTACCAGGCGTTCGACCGTGGCGTGAAGCTGATCGGCGCGACCGCGCACTACGTGACGACCGATCTCGACGAAGGCCCGATCATCGAGCAGGAAGTCGAGCGCGTCGACCACAGCATGACGCCCGACCAGCTCACCGCGATCGGCCGCGACGTCGAGTGCGTGACGCTCGCGCGTGCGGTGAAGTGGCACGTCGAGCACCGGATCGTGCTGAACGGGACGAAGACCGTCGTGTTCCGCTGATCGGCGGTTCGCGTCGGCCGTCGGCCGTCAGCCGGCCTGCAAGTAACAACGCCGCGCCCTGGATGGGGCGCGGCGTTTTTTTGTCGCGTGATGCGCGGCGCGTCAGATCAGCCGCAGCATGTACAGCTCGCGCTTCAGGTACGCATAGAAGATCGGCGCGGCGATCACGCCCGGCAGCCCGAACGCGGCTTCCATGATCAGCATCGCGAGCAGCAGCTCCCACGCGCGCGACTCGATCTGGCCGCCGATGATCTTCGCGTTCAGGAAGTATTCGAGCTTGTGGATCACGACGAGGAACGCGAGCGATGCGATCGCGGTGCCCATGCTGACCGACAGCGACACTGCGACGATCAGCGTGTTCGAGATCAGGTTGCCGATCACCGGCAGCAGCCCGACGATGAACGTGACGAGCACGAGTGTTTTGGACAACGGCAGCCGCTGGTGGAAGATCGGCAGCGCGACGAGCAGGTAGATGCCGGTGAAGGCCGCGTTGATCGCCGAGATCTTGATCTGCGCGAACACGATCCGGCGGAACGATTCGGCGAAGCGCGACACGCGCGTGACGAGCGCGGTCGACAGCGGCCGGCGCACCTTGCCGTGCTCGACGCCGATCGCAATCATCGCGCCAATGATCATCCCGAACAGCACATGGCCGAAGCCGCGCGCGACGCTCTTGCCGCCTTGCTGGAGCTGATCCATGTGCGAGTGCATCAGCAGCGCCGCCTTGGTTTTCATCTGTTCGACGTCGACGGGCAGCAGGTTCGCGATCCAGGCCGGCGTGCGGGCGCGCGTCTGCTCGACGATCTGCATCAGCTGGCCGAGCAGGCTCTGCAGGTTGGGCACCGTGTGCTCGAAGTGATCGATGATGCCGATCGTCAGGCCCGTGAGCCCGCCGACGATCGCGATCGACAGCAGCACGACGGAGACCCAGCGCGCGCGCATGCTCGTCGTGTGGCGTTCGATCACCGGGGCGATCGTGTGGATCAGCTGATAGACCAGCAGGCCGGCCAGCAGCCCGCCCAGCAGCTTGAGTTCGATGACGAGCACCATCGAGACGAGGGCGAACAGATAGCTGCCGACCTCGATCGCCGAGAGCTTGGGCAGGCTGAAGTCGCTCGTCAGCCGCACGCTGCGCAGGTGGGGCTCGCGGCTCTGCGCGTCGCGCGACTCTTGTTGCTTCTCCATCGTGGATTCCTGTCGTTCGTGTGTCGCGCCGCGCGGTGGGCGGCAGGACGGTGCTCGCCCGGCGTCGCACCGGATTGGTGCGGATAGCGAACCTTACGACCGTAAAGTATAGCTGCCATTATGGTCTGTCACGGGACAGTTTGGCTCGTGGTGTAAACGCAGAAGGGAAAACCGCACAAGGGAAAACGAGGAGACCGGCGCCGCGGCGAGCGCCGGCAGGGCGCGGCCGGGGCAGCCGCGCGCGGGAACGGAAGCGCTCAGCCGGCCGCCGCCTTGCGGGGCGAACGCTTGAGCAGCGGCGCGAGGTACTTGCCGGTGAAGCTCGCCTTGGTCTTCGCGACCTCCTCGGGCGTGCCCTGCGCGATGATCTGGCCGCCGCCGGCGCCGCCTTCGGGGCCGAGGTCGATCACCCAGTCGGCCGTCTTGATCACGTCGAGATTGTGCTCGATGATCACGACCGTGTTGCCCTGGTCGCGCAACCGGTGAATCACCTCGAGCAGCAGCGCGATGTCGTGGAAGTGCAGGCCGGTGGTCGGCTCATCCAGGATGTACAGCGTGCGGCCCGTGTCACGCTTCGACAGCTCCAGCGACAGCTTCACGCGCTGCGCCTCCCCGCCCGACAGCGTCGTGGCCGACTGGCCGAGGCGGATGTAGCCGAGGCCGACGTCGAGCAGCGTCTTCAGCTTGCGGGCGATCACCGGCACCGCGCTGAAGAATTCGTACGCCTGTTCGACCGTCATGTCGAGCACTTCGCTGATGTTCTTGCCCTTGTAATGCACTTCGAGCGTTTCGCGGTTGTAGCGCTTGCCGTGGCACACGTCGCACGGCACGTAGACGTCCGGCAGGAAGTGCATCTCGACCTTCAGCACGCCGTCGCCCTGGCACGACTCGCAGCGGCCGCCCTTCACGTTGAACGAGAAGCGGCCCGGATCGTAGCCGCGCTCCTTCGCGGTCGGCACGCCCGAGAACAGCTCGCGGATCGGGGTGAACAGGCCCGTGTAGGTGGCCGGGTTCGAGCGCGGCGTGCGGCCGATCGGCGACTGGTCGACGTTGATCACCTTGTCGAAGTGCTCGAGGCCCTCGATGGCCTCGTGCGGCGCCGGCTCGGCCGACGAGCCGTACAGGTGGCGCGCGACCGCGTGATACAGCGTGTCGTTGATCAGCGTCGACTTGCCGGAACCCGACACGCCGGTGATGCAGGTCAGGAGCCCGACCGGCAACTCGAGGTCGACGTGTTTCAGGTTGTTGCCGTGCGCGTCGACGATGCGCAGCATCCGCTCGGGATCGGGCGCGAGCCGCTCGTCCGGATACTCGATCGTGCGCTTGCCGACCAGATACTGGCCCGTCAGCGACTGCGGGTTCGACTGCACCTGCTTCGGCGTGCCTTCGGCGACCACCACGCCGCCGTGCTCGCCCGCGCCGGGGCCCATGTCGACGACGTAGTCGGCCGTGCGGATCATGTCCTCGTCGTGCTCGACGACGATCACCGAGTTGCCGAGGTCGCGCAGGTGCTTGAGCGTCGCGATCAGGCGGTCGTTGTCGCGCTGGTGCAGGCCGATCGACGGCTCGTCGAGCACGTACATCACGCCGGTCAGGCCCGAGCCGATCTGCGATGCGAGCCGGATCCGCTGCGCCTCGCCGCCGGACAGCGTCTCGGCGCTGCGCTCGAGCGACAGGTAGTCGAGGCCGACGTTGTTCAGGAAGGTCAGGCGCGCGACGATTTCCTGGATCACCTTGTCGGCGATCTCGCGTTTCGCGCCGTCGAGCGACAGGCCGGCGAAATAGCCGAGCGCGTCGCGCAGCGGCCAGCCGCTGATTTCATAGATGCCGCGCGCGTAGTCGCCCGCGCCGACCCGCACGTGGCGCGCCTCGCGGCGCAGCCGCGTGCCTTCGCACGACGGGCACGGCTGGTTGTTCTGGTACTTCGCGAGTTCTTCGCGCACCGCGACCGAATCGGTCTCGCGGTAGCGGCGCTCGAGGTTCGGGATAATCCCTTCGAACACGTGCTCGCGGATCGTCGTGCGGCCGCGCTCGTTGATGTACGAGAACGGGATCGTCTGCTTGCCCGAACCGAACAGCAGCACCTTGCGGATCTTTTCCGGCAGGTCCTCGAACGCGGCGTCGATGTCGAATTCGTAGAACGCCGCGAGGCTCTGCAGCATCTGGAAGTAGAACTGGTTGCGGCGGTCCCAGCCCTTCACGGCGCCCGCGGCGAGCGACAGCGACGGGTGCGCGACGACCCGCTTCGGGTCGAAGAACGTGATCTGGCCGAGGCCATCGCATTCCGGGCACGCGCCCATCGGGTTGTTGAACGAGAACAGGCGCGGCTCGAGTTCCTGCAGCGAGTACGAGCAGATCGGGCACGCGAACTTCGAGCTGAACAGGTGCTCGTGGTCGGTATCCATCTCGAGCGCGATCGCGCGGCCGTCGGCGAGGCGCAGCGCGGTCTCGAACGATTCCGCGAGGCGCTGCTTCATGTCCGGGCGCACCTTCAGGCGGTCGACGACGACGTCGATCGTGTGCTTGTCGTTCTTCTTGAGCTTCGGCAGCGACTCGACCTCGTAGATCTTCGCGACGCCTTCGTTCGCGGTGCCGCCGCCCGAGCGCACGCGAAAGCGCACGAAGCCCTGCGCCTGCATGTCCTCGAACAGCTCGGCGTGCTCTCCCTTGCGGTTCGCGACGACGGGCGCGAGGATCATCAGCTTGGTTTCCTCGGGCAGCGCGAGCGCCGCGTCGACCATCTGCGACACGCTCTGCGCCTCGAGCGGGATGTCGTGGTCGGGGCAGTACGGCGTGCCGACACGTGCGAACAAAAGTCGCAGGTAGTCGTGGATCTCGGTGACCGTGCCGACGGTCGAACGCGGGTTGTGGGATGTCGCCTTCTGCTCGATCGAGATCGCGGGCGACAGGCCCTCGATCAGGTCGACATCGGGTTTCTCCATCAACTGCAGGAACTGGCGGGCGTATGCGGACAGGCTTTCGACGTAGCGGCGCTGGCCCTCTGCATAAAGGGTGTCGAACGCGAGCGACGACTTGCCCGACCCGGACAACCCGGTAATCACGATCAGCTTGTGCCGCGGCAGGTCGAGATTGACGTTTTTCAGGTTGTGGGTGCGTGCCCCACGGATACGGATCTGTTCCATGAACCTGGCGAAAATGGAGGGAACCAAACCTGCTACTATAACGGCTTTTCGAGGCCGTCGTTGGGGGCCCCCAGCCTTTGCAGCAACTGGCAGCAAGGCGGTGCCCACGCCGGGGAAGCGGCCGCGCCGCACGGCTTCGGGCGGCCCGCAGGCTGCCCGTGGGACGTCCCGGAAAGCGCCTGCCAGGCCTGCCGGGCCGGTGGCCCTGATCTTCCGCCGCCCGCCACCGGGCGGACATTCCGATCATTCGAAATTCATTCCCGATGTCCAATCCGTCCGCCACGTCTTCCCGCATGAGTGCGCCCGAACTGCGCGCGACCACGTCGCTCGCGGCGATCTTCGCGCTGCGCATGCTCGGCCTGTTCATGATCATGCCGGTGTTCTCGGTCTACGCGAAAACCATCCCGGGCGGCGACAACGTGCTGCTCGTCGGCATCGCGCTCGGGGCCTATGGCGTCACGCAGTCGCTGTTCTACATTTTTTACGGGTGGGCGTCCGACAAGTTCGGCCGCAAGCCGGTGATCGCCACGGGCCTCGTGATCTTCGCGCTCGGCAGCTTCGTCGCCGCGTTCGCGCACGACATCACGTGGATCATCGTCGGTCGCGTGATCCAGGGGATGGGCGCCGTGTCGTCCGCGGTGCTCGCGTTCATCGCCGACCTGACCTCCGAGCAGAACCGCACGAAGGCGATGGCGATGGTCGGCGGCTCGATCGGCGTGTCGTTCGCGGTCGCGATCGTCGGCGCGCCGATCGTCTTCCACTGGGTCGGGATGAGCGGGCTGTTCGCGATCGTCGGCGTGCTGTCGATCCTCGCGATCGGCGTCGTCGTGTGGATCGTGCCCGACGCGGCGAAGCCCGTGCACGTGCCGGCGCCGTTCGCCGAGGTGCTGCACAACGGCGAGCTGCTGCGCCTGAACTTCGGCGTGCTCGTGCTGCACGCGACGCAGACGGCGCTGTTCCTCGTCGTGCCGCGCCTGCTGGTCGACGGCGGGCTGCCGGTCGCCGCGCACTGGAAGATCTACCTGCCGGTGATGGGGCTCGCGTTCGTGATGATGGTCCCGGCGATCATCGTCGCGGAAAAACGGGGCAAGATGAAGCCGGTGCTGCTCGGCGGGATTCTCGCTATCCTGATCGGCCAATTGTTGCTCGGCAGCGCACCGCATACCATCCTGATTGTGGCGGCGATCCTGTTCGTGTACTTCCTCGGCTTCAACATCCTGGAAGCATCGCAGCCGTCGCTCGTGTCGAAGCTCGCGCCCGGTTCGCGCAAGGGCGCGGCCACCGGTGTCTACAACACCACGCAATCGATCGGGCTCGCGCTCGGCGGCATCGTGGGCGGCTGGCTGCTGAAGCATGGCGGCGCGAACACCGTCTTCTATGCGTGTTCTGGGCTCGTGGCGGCGTGGCTTATAATCGCGGCCAGCATGAAAGCGCCGCCGCGCAAGGCCTGAACCTACTTTTCGGACACGCACGGGCGGCGCTCGCCGGCTTGTCCGGCGGGCCGCTCCGACGTCTTTCGCGGGCGGCCCGGCATCGAATTTACTGGAGAAACACATGGCATCCGTCAACAAGGTCATCCTCGTCGGCAATCTCGGCGCCGATCCTGAAGTCCGTTACCTGCCGAGCGGCGACGCGGTTGCGAACATCCGTCTCGCGACGACCGATCGCTACAAGGACAAGGCAAGCGGCGATTTCAAGGAAATGACCGAGTGGCACCGCGTGGCGTTCTTCGGCCGTCTCGCCGAAATCGTCAGCGAATACCTGAAGAAGGGCTCGTCGGTCTATATCGAAGGCCGCATCCGCACGCGCAAGTGGCAGGGCCAGGACGGCCAGGATCGCTACTCGACCGAAATCGTCGCCGACCAGATGCAGATGCTCGGCGGCCGTGGCGGCGCGGGCGGCGGCGGTGGTGGCGGTGACGAAGGCGGTTACGGCGGCGGCTACGGTGGTGGCGGCGGCGGCGGTCGCGGCGGCGAGCAGATGGAGCGCGGCGGTGGCGG
>NZ_VWWG01000047.1:0-46753 GCF_011753085.1 Burkholderia sp. Tr-862 | reverse complement strand
ATCGCCGATGCCGATGCCGCGGCAACCGGCGTCGACGTGCGGGACCTGCCGTGCGGGCCGCTCGACGAAGCGCAGGCGAAGGCGCTGTTCGCACGCTTCGGCGTGACGCCGGTGCGCGAGCGCGTCGTGCGCGATGCAGCGGACGCCGAGCAGGCGGCACGGCACTTCGGCGATCGCGTGGTGCTGAAACTGCTGTCGAACCGCGTCACGCACAAGAGCGACATCGGCGGCGTCGCGGTCGGGGTGGACGCCGATACGATCGGTGCACGGCTCGAACGCATGCGCGACGACGTCGAGACCGGCGCCGGGTTTGCGCCGGATGCGTTCCTCGTGCAGGAAATGGTCGCAGGCGGCGTTGAAATGATCGTCGGCCTGCACCGCGACCCGCTCGGCACCGCGATCCTGCTCGGGATGGGCGGCGTGACCGCGGAGATTTTCAACGACACGGTGTTGCGGATGCTGCCGGAGGACGCGCCGCTGTCGCGCGACGACGCACTCGACATGATCCGCGCGCTTCGCACGTGGCCGCTGCTCGACGGCTATCGCGGCCGCCCTAAGGCGGACGTCGATGCGCTCGCCGACGCGCTCGTCGCGTTTGCACGGATGGCGCGCCAGCTCGGTCCGCGGCTCGTCGAAGCGGAAATCAATCCGCTGTTCGTGCTCGAGGCCGGCCGCGGCGTGCGGGCCGCGGACGGCGTCGCGATGCTGTCCTGATGTCGAACGCCCGTCGGTGACGCAGGCCGGCCCGCTATCGGCGCTGCGGCGAGCCGGCCGAAAGCAGGCGGTGGCGCTCGCCGCGGTGCACAACCCGATAGCCCTCCGTAACGCGCATGCCCAGGCGTGGCACGCGCGTTGCTACTTGCTACGGATATCCACGGACTTCCGGGCATCGACGTGAAAGGCACAACCGGCGAGATTCACATCGGCATTTCAGGCTGGCGCTATGACGGATGGCGCGGCACCTTTTATCCGAAAGGCCTGAAGCAGGCCGCCGAGCTGCAATACGCATCCAGCCGGATGCAGACGATCGAGATCAATGGCACGCACTACAGCCTGCAATCGCTCGGCAGCTGGCGGCGCTGGTACGACGAAACGCCGCCGGATTTTACGTTCAGCGTGAAAGGCTCGCGCTATTTGACCCACATGCTGCGCTTTCGCGATGAAACGGCGGCGACCGCATGCGCGAACTTCTTCGCGCAGGGGCTCCTCGCGCTGAATGACAAGCTCGGGCCGATTCTATGGCAATTTCCGCCGTCGCTGCGTTTCGACCCCGAGCATATGGAACATTTCCTGAGCCTCCTGCCGCCCGACACCGAAGCCGCGCTCGCCCTCGCGCAACAGCACGATCGCAGGGTCAGGACGCCGTATCTGCAGATCGACCGCAAGCGCAAATTGCGTCACGCTGTCGAAGTGCGTCACGCGAGCTTCGTCGATCCGGCGTTCGTAAAGCTGCTGCGCCGCCACAAGGCCGCGCTCGTCGTGTCGGACTCCACCGAGGCGTGGCCGCAGTTCGAGGATCTGACCGCGCGCTTCGTCTACATGCGGCTGCACGGCACGGAAACGAAGTATTCCGGTGCGTATTCCGATGCGTCGCTCGAACGGTGGGCGCGCCGGATCACGTCGTGGCGCGGCGGCGCGCAGCCCACCGATGCGCGCCTTGCGGCGCCGAATCTGGCGCCGCCGCGCGCGCAGCGGCGCGACGTGTACTGCTACTTCGACAACGACGTGAAAACGAAAGCACCGTTCGACGCTCGGCGCTTGATGGAACGCCTCGGCCTGCATGCGCACGAAACGCTGCCGGATAAAACGGCCGCCGCGCGACGGCAGTCCGAGCGATGAACCCGAACCGCAAGGAGAAAAACGATGACTCTGCTTATCTACCTGGTCGGATGGATCATTTTCATCGGCGGCGTGGCATGGGGATTGATGACGCTGCATGTTTCGCAGCACGTCATCGAGATCGTCGCCGTCATCCTGTTCGGCATCGCGGTGATCACGGGCGCGGTACGCGCGCGCACCCGCGACCGGACGTAGCGCACGCGCGCCGCCGCGGTATCCCGATAGCGACACCGCGCGCGGCGCGGCTTCACTGCTGCGCGTCGATATAGGCGACCAGTTCCTGCGGGGTGCCCGACGGAAACGCGTTCTTGCGGTGGCCAGGCAGCGCCGACCAGATCGACGCCAGTTCCAGGCTTGTCGGCGTACTTTCATGCCGAAATGGATGGCCTACGAGATGCGCCTGATGGCCGAACGCTGCGTCAGCGACGGGATGGTGCCTCGGGCCGGCGATGTCGAGTGCTTGACCGCGATCCTCGGCCACCCGCTGCATGCGTACCGCGACTTCGCGGCGGCGCTGGTCCGCTGAGCGCGGCGCGGCGCGGCGCCGTCGTGCGGCGTAACGGCGGCGTCAATATAATCGGCTTGGCCCCCACATATCGATGAATCGGCACCGTGCCGGTTTCGATCCTGCATGCCACCACTGGATCTGGAGACGAGATGACCCTTCCCGCCGTTGCGTTCGCCGAATCGTTCGACCTCGAGGCTGCCTTCGCCGATGTATCCGAATACTGGTCGCCCAAGGTCGTCGCGCAGGTCAACGATCAGTATGTGAAAGTCGCGAAGGTTCGCGGTCAGCTCGTGTGGCACGACCATGCGAACGAAGACGAGCTGTTCTTCGTCGTGCGCGGGCATCTGAGGATCGAGTATGAAGGCGGCCGCGTCGTCGACTTGCCCGCCGGCTCGATGCACGTGGTGCCGCGCGGCACGCAGCATAACCCGGTCGCCGACGACGAATGCTGGATCGTGCTGATCGAGCCCGTGCAGACGAAGCACACCGGCGAGGTCCAGTCTCCGTTGACGCGCACGATCGACGAGCAGCTGGGTCAGGCTCACTGAATTCGGCGACCGGCCCGCAGGGGCCGGGCGATGCGATGTACGACGCCCGCGCTGGCGTCAACCGCGAGCGGCCGCGACCCCGTCGAGTTCGCGCACGGCGTCGTCCGGCAACGCCAACGCGCCGGCAGCGAGATTCTCGCGCAGATGCGCGACCGACGACGTTCCCGGAATCAGCAGGATGTTCGGCGCGCGGCGCAGCAGCCACGCGAGCGCGGTCTGCATCCGCGTCGCGCCGAGCCGCGCGGCGACCGCGTCGAGCGTCGACGACTGCAACGGATTGAAGCCGCCGAGCGGAAAGTACGGCACGTAGGCGATGCCGTCGCGGGCAAGCGCATCGATCAGCGCATCGTCGTCGCGATGCGCGAGGTTGTAGTGATTCTGCACGCAGGCGATGTCGCAGATCCGCCGGCCTTCGGCGATCTGCGCGGCCGTGACGTTGCTCAGGCCGATGTGTCGCACAAGGCCCTGCCGCTGCAGTTCGGCCAGCGCGGACAGCGGCGCCTCGATGGAGCCTTCGGCCGGGCCGTGCACGTCGAACATGATCCGCAGATTGACGACGTCGAGCACGTCGAGACCCAGGTTGCGCAGGTTGTCATGCACGGCGGCCGCCAGCGCGTCGGCGGAGAACGCCGGCAGCCATGAACCGTCGTCGCCGCGCGTCGCGCCGATCTTGGTCACGATCAGCAGGTCGTCGCGATACGGATGCAACGCCTCGCGAATCAGCTGGTTCGTCACATGCGGGCCGTAGAAGTCGCTGGTGTCGATGTGGTCGACGCCCGATTCGACGGCTTCGCGCAGCACGGCGAGCGCCGCGTCGCGATCTTTCGGCGGCCCGAACACGCCCGGCCCGGCCAGCTGCATCGCGCCATAGCCGAGGCGGTGAACGCGGCGGCCCGCCAGGGAAAACGTGCCGGATTGAACGACGGGGGACATGATCGTGCTCCTGTATGAACGAGTGAATCGCAGGTTACGCCGCGTGGCGCTGCACGATAAGCGGTCATAATGCGCACAACCTGTACGAAAAGGCGAACAATGCAAGTCGATCTCGGCGATCTGAACGCGTTCGTGGCGGTGGCGCGCGCGAAGGGCTTTCGCGAGGCCGCACGCCTGGCCGACGCGAGTGCGTCCGGGCTCAGCGAAGCGGTGCGCAGGCTGGAGGCGCAACTGGGGGTGCGGCTGCTGCACCGCACGACGCGCAGCGTGTCGCCGACCGAAGCCGGCGCGCGTCTGCTCGCACGGCTCACGCCGGCGCTGAGGGAGGTGGAGGCGGCGCTCGACGTCGTGAACACGTTCCGCGAGAAGCCGGTCGGCACGCTGAAGCTCAACGTGCCGATGAGCGCGGCGCGGCTCGTGCTGCCGTCGATCGTCCCGCGCTTTCTCAATGCGTATCCGGAGATCCGGCTCGAGGTCGTGGCCGACGAAAGCTTCGTCGATATCCTCGCGGCCGGCTGCGACGCCGGCATTCGCTACGACGAGCGCCTCGAACAGGACATGATCGCCGTGCCGATCGGCCCGCGTTCCCAACGCCTCGCGACCGCCGCGGCGCCCGCCTATCTCGACCGGCGCGGCCGCCCCGCCCATCCGCGCGACCTGCTCGATCACGCATGCCTGCGCGGCCGCTTCGCGAGCGGCGCGATGCCGGCGTGGGAATACGAGCGCGACGGCGAAGTGGTGCGCGTGGAGCCGTCGGGCCCGCTCGTCGTGCAGATCGGCGGCGCCGTCGATCTCATCGTGGACGCGGCCTGTGCCGGGCTCGGCATCGTGCATCTCTACGAAGACTGGCTTCGCCCATACTTCGCGAGCGGCGCGCTCGAGCCCGTGCTCGACGGGTGGTGGCGGCCGTTCTCCGGCCCGTACCTGTACTATCCGGGGCGGCGTTTCGTGCCGGCTCCGCTGCGGGCGTTCGTCGATTTCATCAAGGCCGATGCGGGATAGAAGGGATAGAACGGCACCTCAGCGCCGGTTCGAACGCGACACCACGTCGATCCACACCGCCAGCACCAGCACCGCGCCCTTGACGATCATCTGCCAGTACGCGTCGACGTCGAGCATCGACATCCCGTTGTCGAGGCTCGCCATCACGAGCGCACCGATCAGCGCGCCATAGACGGTGCCCGAGCCGCCGCGCATCGACGTGCCGCCGATGAAGCACGCAGCGATCGCGTCGAGTTCGCCCATCGTGCCGGCCGACGGCGAGCCGGCCGCGAGCCGCGCGGTATTGACGATCCCCGCGAACGCGCACATCAGCCCCATCAGCGCGAAGATCGCCAGTTTCACGCGATCCGTATCGACGCCCGACAGCCGCGTCGCCTCCAGGTTCGAACCCACGGCATAGATGCGTCGGCCGAACACGGTCTGCGTCGCGATCCACGAGAACGCGCCGAGCAGCGCGAGCAGCAGCAGCACGGGCACGGGGATGCCGCCGTAGCGGTCGAGCATCGCGACGAACGCGAACAGCACGGCCCCGGCGCCGACGATCTTCGCGACGTCCTGCCACAGTGGCGCGACCGCCAGCCGGTAACGACGCCGCGTGCCGCGCTGCCGCACGACCAGCAGCGCGACGAGCACGAACAGCAGCAGCGCGAGGCCGTCGCCCGCCATGCGCGGCAGGTAGCCCTGGCCGATGAACACGAAGCCGTCGGACACCGGCGCGATCGTCGAGCCGCCCGTCACGCCGAGCAGGATGCCGCGAAATGCGAGCATCCCGCCCAACCCGACGATGAACGACGGCACGCGTCGATAGGTCGACCACCAGCCGTTGAACAACCCGACCAGCACGCCGAGCGCGAGCACCGCCGGCACCGTCACCGCGACGGGCCAGTGACGATTGACATCGAGGATCGCCGCGACGCCGCCGAGCAGCCCGAGCAAAGAACCGACCGACAGGTCGATCTCGCCCGCGATGATCACGAACACCATCCCGCACGCGAGCATCCCGGTGATCGACATCTGCCGCAACAGGTTCGACACGTTGCGCGGCGTGACGAACGCACCGTCGGTCAGCACCGAAAAGAACACCCAGATCGCCGCGACCGCGAACAGCAGCGCGAGCACCTTGTAGCGCACGAAGACCTGGCGCAACGGATGGCCGTGCGTGCGGCGCGCATCGGCGTCCGGCGGCACGGCGGAAGAAGAGGAAAGTTCGGTATTCATGTCGTACTCGCTGCTATGGGTTCGGCCGGACGCCGCGCGGGCGTCAGCGCGGCGCCGAGGATCTGTTCCTGCGTGAGGCCGTCGTTGATGAAATCGCCGCGCAGCTCGCCTTCGCCGATCACGAGCACGCGATCGGCCAGCCCGAGCACTTCCGGCAACTCCGACGACACGACGATGAGCGCGACGCCGCGTTTCGCGAGCGCAAAGATCAGCCGGTAGATCTCCGCCTTCGCGCCAACGTCGACGCCGCGTGTCGGTTCGTCGAGGATCAGCACCTGCGGGTCGGCGAGCAGCATCCTGGCGAGCACCGCCTTCTGCTGGTTGCCGCCGGACAGGCTCGCGATCGGCAGGAACGGATGCGCGGCGCGCACCGACAGCCGCTGCATCTCCGTGCGGATCGCATCGAGCTCGGCGGCTGCGTCGATCCGTCCGCGCGTCGCGAAACGGCGCAGCACCGACAGCGTGATGTTGTGGCCCACGCCGAGCTGCGGCACGATCCCGTGGCGCTTGCGGTCCTCGGGCACCATCGCGATGCCCGCGCGAATCGCATCGGCCGGCGCGCGGATCGCGAGCGGCCGGCCGTTCATCCGCACGCTCGCCGTGCTCGCGCCCGGATACGCGCCGAAGATCGCCTGCATCAGCTCGGTGCGCCCCGCGCCGACGAGCCCGGCGACGCCGAGAATCTCGCCGCGCCGCACGCTGAACGATACGTCGTCGACGCGCTTGCGGCGCGGGTTCGCGACGTCGTGACAGGTCACGTTGCGTGCCTCCAGCACGACGTCGCCGATCTCGTGCGGCTCGCGCGGATACAGGTTGCGGATCTCGCGGCCGACCATCATCGCGATGATCCGGTCGGTGGTCAGCCCGCGCATCGGCTCGGTCGCGACATGGCGTCCGTCGCGGATCACGGTCACGGTGTCGCATACCGCGTCGACTTCGTCGAGTTTGTGCGAGATGTACACGCACGCGACACCGCGACGCTTCAGGTCGCGCACGATGTCGAGCAGGATGCGCGTTTCGGCGGCGCTCAGCGACGACGACGGCTCGTCGAGGATGAGCAGCTTCGCGCGCTTGTTCAGCGCCTTCGCGATTTCGATCAGCTGCTGGTGGCCGCCGCCGTAGTTCATTACCGGCTGCGCGACGTTGATCGCGTCGATCCGCAGCTCGCGCAGCAGCGCTTCCGAACGGCGCACCATCTCCGCGTAGTGCATGCGCCCGCCGGGCAGCGTGATCTCGTTGCCGAGAAAGATGTTCTCGGCAACCGACAGCTCGGGCACGAGCATCAGCTCCTGATGAATGATCACGATGCCCGCGCGCTCGGTATCGCGCACGCCGGACGCGACGAGCGGCGCGCCTTCCCAGCGGATCTCGCCGTCCCACGTGCCGTGCGGGTAGACGCCCGACAGCACCTTCATCAGCGTCGACTTGCCGGCGCCGTTCTCGCCGCACAGGCCGACGCACTCGCCCGGCCGCACGGTCAGATCGATCCCGTCGAGCGCCTTCACGCCGTCGAATGCCTTGACGATGCCGCGCATCGTCAGCAAGGGTTCGGTCATACGTTCATCGCCTCGCAGTGCGCACGCGGCCGCCCGCCTGGCCGGCCGCGTGCATCGCCTCCGTCGTGCCGTTACTGGCTCGCCAGCTGGGCCTGGGTGTAGAAGCCGTCCTTCACGACGACGTCGACGTTGCGCTTCGTCAGCAGCGTCGGCTGCAGCAGCACGGTGTCGACCTTCTTCTTCCCGTTGTCGTATTGCGCGTTGAACGCGGGCTTCGTGCCCTTCGCGAGATCCACCGCGAGTTTCGCGGCTTCGCTCGCGATCAGCTTCAGCGGCTTGTAGACCGTCATCGTCTGCGTGCCGGCGATCACGCGCTTGACCGCCGCGAGATCCGCATCCTGCCCGGACACGGGCACCTTGCCGGCCAGATGCTGCGCGGCGAGCGCCTGGATCGCGCCGCCCGCGGTGCCGTCGTTCGACGCGACGATCGCGTCGATCCGGTTGTTGTTCGCGGTCAGCGCGTCCTCGACGATCCGCAGCGCGGTCGACGCACTCCACTCGGGCACCCATTGCTGGCCGACGAGCTTGATGTCGCCGCGGTCGATCGCCGGCTTCAGCACCTTCAGTTGTCCTTCACGCAGCATCTTCGCATTGTTGTCGGTCGGCGCGCCGCCGAGCAGGAAGTAGTTGCCCTTCGGCTTCGCGTCGAACACGCCCTGCGCCTGCAGTTCGCCGACCTTCTCGTTGTCGAACGAGATGTACGCGTCGACATCCGCGTCGAGGATCAGACGGTCGTACGACACGACCTTGATGCCGGCCTTCCTCGCTTCGGCGACGACGTTGCCGAGCGTCTTCGAATTGAACGGCACGATCACGATCACGTCGACGCCGCGCGAGATCAGGTTCTCGATCTGGGAAATCTGCCGCGCCTCGCTCGCGTCGGCCGATTGCACCGATACCTTCGCGCCGAGCTTCGTCGCGGCCGCGACGAAATAATCGCGATCGCGCGACCAGCGCTCGACGCGCAGGTCGTCGATGCAGAAGCCGATCTCGGGCTTGTCCTTGCTCGCCTGCGCGGGCGGTGCGCCCAGCGCGAGGATCGCCAGCGCGGCGGCGCCGGCAAGCGAGCTCAATACGGTACGACGCGTCACGGATTTCATGTCTCCACTCCTCTCGTTATTGGACAACCTCACGAACGCCGGGCGGCCGCCGGAATGCGCCGCCCGCATCGAGTCACTGCAACGTGCAGGCAATCCGCACGTCATGCGCCCGTTGCAAACACCGGTTCGAGCGCGCGGTAAAGCGCGCGAAACGTCGGACGCCGCACGTCGCGATACCACGCATGCCGCGCGAGGTCGGGCTCGCGCACCGCGACGATCGGCGGCTGCGGGCACACGTCGTCGAGCGACGCATCCGGTTCGAGCGCGAGATGCGCAAGGCGCGCGGCGCCCAGCGCCGGCCCCACTTCGCCGCCCGCGCGCAGCGTCAGCGCGCGGCCGCTCAGGTCGGCGAGCATCTGCGTCCAGTACGCGCTGCGCGAGCCGCCGCCGATCACCGTGATGCTGTCGGGCGCGAGCCCGGCTGCATGCAGCGCGTCGATGCCGTCGAGCAGCGCGAAGCCGACACCTTCGAGCGTCGCGTTCGCGAGATCCGCACGCTGCGTGTCGGGCGTGAGCCCGTAGAACACGCCCTTTGCATTCACGTCGTTGTGCGGCGTGCGCTCGCCGCTCAGGTACGGCAGGAACCACGGGCGGCTTGCGCGCACGTTCGTCTCGGCATCGTCGAGCAGCGCCGCGACGCCGCCGTAACCGGCCAGCTGCGCGCTGAAGTCGAGGCAGCCGGCCGCGTTCAACATCACCGACATCAGGTGCCACGTATCCGGCAGCGCGTGACAGAAGCTGTGCACCGCCGATTCCGGGTTCGCGCGAAACCCGTCCGACACCGCGAAATAGACGCCCGACGTGCCGAGCGACAGCAGCGCATCGCCGGGCCGCACGATGCCGACGCCCACCGCGCCGGCCGCGTTGTCGCCGCCGCCGGCCACCACCGGGATCTCGCGCAGCCCGAGCGCGCGCGCGACGGCCGGCAGCAGCGTGCCGGTCACGCGGTTGCCCTCGAACACGGTCGGCATCTGCGCGCGCGACAGCCCGCACGCGGCAAGCAGCGCGTCGTCGTAGTCGCGCTTCGCGACGTCGAGCCACAGCGTGCCGGCGGCATCCGACGGATCGGTTGCGAACGCACCGGTCAGCCGGTAGCGCAGATAGTCCTTCGGCAGCAGCACGTGCGCGATCCGCGCGAACACGTCGGGCTCGTGACGGCGCACCCACAGCAGCTTCGGCGCGGTAAAGCCGGGCATCGCGACGTTGCCGGCCACGGTGCGCAGCGCGGGCGCGAGCCGCTCGAGTTCGGCGCACTCCGCATCCGCGCGACCGTCGTTCCAGAGAATCGCGGGGCGCAGCACGTCGCCATGCGCGTCGAGCAGCGTGGCGCCATGCATCTGCCCGGTCAGCCCCAGCGCGGCGATGTCGTGCGCGTCGATGCCGGCCGCGCGTGCTTCGTCGACGAGCGCGGCGAGCGCGCCGCATGCCGCGTCCCACCAGTCGCGCGGCGCCTGTTCGGACCAGCGCGGCCGCGGCCGGCTCACCGTCAGCGGGCGGCTCGCGCTCGCGCGCACCGCGCCGTCGCGGTCGAGCAGCACCGCCTTCACGCCCGACGTGCCGAGATCGAGTCCGATATACATGGCGTCAGCGCAGCCCGTAGATCGCCTGGTTCACGATGTTCTCGAGCCGCTCCTGCGCGCCGCTCGCATGCCGCGGGTCCACGCCGCGCGCGAGCGCGTCGTCGGCGAGCGACTGCAGCGTATAGCCGCCCGACAGGATCTTGCGGCCGAACGCATCGTCCCACTGCGCGTAGCGCTGCCGGCGCAGCGCGTCGAGCCGGTCGTTCTCGACCAGCACCGCCGCGCGCTCGAGCGCGAGCGCCAGCACGTCGATCGCGCCGACATGGCCGTAGAACAGGTCTTCCGGATCGACGCTCTGGCGGCGCACCTTCGCGTCGAAGTTCATCCCGCCGGTGGTAAAGCCGCCGTGGCGCAGGATCTCGTAGAACGCGAGCGTCAGTTCCTCGACGCTGTTCGGAAACTGGTCGGTGTCCCAGCCGTTCTGCGGGTCGCCGCGGTTCGCGTCGACGCTGCCGAACACGCCGAGCGCGAACGCATTCGCGATCTCGTGATGGAACGAATGACCGGCGAGCGTCGCGTGGTTGGCCTCGATGTTCACGCGGATCTCGTTCTGCAGTCCGTACTGCACGAGGAAACCGTGCACGGTCGCGACGTCGTAGTCGTACTGGTGCTTGGTCGGCTCCTGCGGCTTCGGCTCGATCAGCAGCGCGCCCTTGAAGCCGATCCGGTGCTTGTGCTCGACGACCATCGACAGGAAGCGCGCGAACTGCTCGCGCTCGCGCTTCAGGTCGGTATTGAGCAGCGTCTCGTACCCTTCGCGGCCGCCCCACAGCACGTAGTTCTCGCCGCCGAGCCGGTGCGTCGCGTCGAGCGCGTGGCACACCTGGGCCGCGGCCCACGCGAACACGTCGGGGTTCGGGTTCGTCGCCGCGCCCGCCGCGAAGCGCGGGTGCGAGAACAGGTTCGCGGTCCCCCACAGCAGCCGCACGCCGCTCGCCTGCTGGCGCTCGCCGAGATAGTCGACCATCCGCGCGAAATTGGCCGCGTACTCGCGCAGGCTGTCGCCCTCCGGCGCGACGTCCGTGTCATGGAACGTGTAAAACGGCGTACCGAGCTTCGTGAAGAATTCGAATGCCGCATCCGCCTTCAGCCGCGCCCGCTCGAGGGCGTCGCAAGGTTGCTGCCAGGGCCGCTGGAATGCGCCCTGTCCGAAGATGTCGTGCCCCGGCCATACGAACGTGTGCCAGTAGCACACGGCAATCCGCAGATGCTCGGCCAGCGTCTTGCCGAGCACGCGCTTCTCGGCGTCGTAATGGTGGTAGGCCAGCGGGTTGTCCGACTGCGGACCTTCGTAACGAATCGCGGGAATGTGTTCGAAATACGACATGGTGTCTCCGTGCAGGCTCTTGTTGCAGCGCAACGCGCGTCGCGGCGACGCACGCGGCCGAATTCGGTTGACTGGATCGTGCCCGTGCGCCTGCCGGCCGGCAATTGCGAAATTGCGCAGCACGCTTAACGTTTCTTGCCAGTTGCTGCGCGCGGCACGCGTTCCGTCCTACAATCGCCGGACACCAGAACACCGCGCGCCGCCGCCCCGGGCGCGCCCCGGAGACAACGGCACGACGCGCCCGGCGCACGTGCCCCGACACCAGATGAACCGCGCCCCTTCCGCCCAGACACCGCACCGCATCGCGCTGCTGTTCAACGCGAACAAGGTCTATGACCGCGAGATCATCAGCGGCATCGGCCAGTACCTGCACACGACGCGCGTCGTGTGGGACCTGTTCCTCGAAGACGACTTCCGCTGCCGGCTCGCCGGCATCGAGCGCTTCGACGGCGACGGCATCATCGCGGACTTCGACGATCCGGCCGTCGCCGACGCGCTCGCCGGCTCGCCGCTGCCGATCGTTGCGGTCGGCTCGTCATACGAGGATCCGGCGCAGTATCCGGACGGCGTCCCATATATTGCGACCGACAACCCCAAGCTCGTGTCGCTCGCCTATACGCACCTGATCGGCGCGGGGCTCGCGCATTTCGCGATGTACAGCCTGCCGGCCGCCCAGGAGAATCGCTGGGCGCAGCAGCGCGAACTCGCGTTCGACCGGCTCGCGCGCGCGGACGGGCTCGACGCGCCGATCTACCGCGGTGTATCGACGAGCGCGTCGGGCTGGGATCACGCGATCGAGCAGCTGATCGGCTGGCTGCATGCGCTGCCTAAACCCGTCGGCGTGATCGCGGTCACCGATGCGCGTGCGCGGCATCTGCTGCAGGCATGCCTGATCGCCGGCATCGCGGTGCCGGAACAGGTCGCGATCATCGGCATCGACAACGATCCGCTCACCCGCACGCTGACGCGCATTCCGTTGTCGTCGGTGATCCAGGGCACCGAGGAAATGGGCCGCACCGCCGCACACCTGCTGCACCGGATGCTGCGCGGCGCGCGTTTTCCGGGGCAGCGCATCCTCGTGCCGCCGGTCGGCATCAACGTGCTCGAATCGACGCGCCACCAGCCGCTCGCGAGCCCGCACGTGATGCGCGCACGGCATTTCATCCGCCAGTACGCGTGCCAGGGGATCAAGACCGAACAGGTCGCCGACTATGTCGGTGTGTCGCGCTCGCTGCTCGAAGAGCACTTCCGGCGCGAACTGCAGCGCACCGTGCACCAGGAAATCCTGCGTCACAAGCTCGAGGCCGCCCAGGCGCTGCTCGCGGCCCGCAATGCGTCGAGCGCGGAAGTCGCGATCCGCTGCGGCTTCACGTCGCTGCAATACATGTATGCGGTGTTCCGCCGTGAACTCGGCTGCACGCCGCGTGAATACCAGGAACGCACCGCGCCTGCCCACTGAATTCACCGCCCACGAGCGAACCCACTCATGCCTATCGATACCGCCACTTCCCGCCCGGCAGCCGACCTCGGCCGCATTCCGTCCGAGCCGTGGGGCACGCCGCCCGGCGGCGATCCGGTGCGGCGCTACACGCTGCGCAACGCGCACGGGATGCGCGTCGTCATCAGCGATCTCGGCGCGACCGTCGTGTCGTGGCTCGCCCCCGACCGCACCGGGCGCTTCGCCGATATCGTCCTGGCCCATGACACGCCGGCCGACTACGTCGAATCGGGCGCGTACCTCGGCGCGACGGTCGGCCGCTGGGCGAACCGGATCGCGGCTGCGCGCTTCACGCTCGACGGCGTCGACTACACGCTCGACCGCAACGAGAACGGCAACCTGCTGCACGGCGGCGCGAGCGGCTTTCATCGCGCGCGCTGGGACGTGATCGACGACCACGGCGGGTTGACGCTGCGGCTCGATTCGCCGGAAGGCGATGCCGGGTTCCCCGGCAACGTGCGCGTGCAGGTGCGCTACACGCTGGACGACGACGGCACGCTGTCGATCGACTACACGGGCGTGACCGATGCGCCCACGCCGTTGAACCTGACGAATCACAGCTACTTCAACCTGAGCGGACGCGCGGGCAGCGACGTGCGCGGGCATCTGCTGCAGATCGACGCCGATGCGTTCGTCGAAGTGGACGACGCGCTGATCCCGACCGGCACGGCCGACGTGACGGGCAGCGCGTTCGATTTCCGGCAGAGCGCGCCGATCGGCGCGCGCCTCGACTGGCCGCATGCGCAGCTCGCACGCGGGCGTGGCTTCGACCACTGCTACGTGCTGCGCGAGCCTGGGCGCGGCGTGCGGCCCGTCGCGGCGATCTACGATCCGGAAAGCGGCCGGGAGCTCGCCGTGTCGACGGATCAGCGCGGGCTGCAGCTCTATACGGGCAACTATCTGGATGGCGTGCGCGCAAGCGGCGGCGTGTCGTGCGTGCAGCATGCGGCGCTGTGCGTCGAAGCCGGGTTCTTTCCGAACCAGGTCAACATGAACGCGCTGCGCGACGAAACCATCCTTCAGCCGGGCGACACCTATCGCCAGACGACGCGGTATCGGGTCGGCGTGCGCGCGTAGCGCCAGATAGTAGGCAACGCACGCGTTCTTTGCGTCGGCATCGGCGGCTGCGCTACGCTCGTTCCGGCCTCGTATCGAGGCTGAAATTTAAGCGCTTAAACTGCCGACGCCCGCGATCCAGCGATCGATCGACCGGGCCAAACACTGGAGGATGACAATGAACAGACGATCGATGTTGCGCTGGAGTGTCTCGACCGCGGCGCTCGCCTGCGTCGACCTGGCCGGCGCGTTGCCGGCCGTCGCGCAAGGCGTTGCGCGCGGCGCGGGTGGCGTCCCGTTCGCGATGGGCGCGGACGTGTCGACGCTGCCGGAGCTCGAGGCGCACGGCGCGCAGTACTTCGACCGCGGGCACCCGCGCGACTGCCTGAAGATCCTGCACGCGCATGGCGTGGATTCGATCCGCATCAAGGTCTGGAACGATCCCGGCAACCCGGACTTCTTCCCCGCGAACCAGAGCGATGCGGCCGGCTACAACAATGCCGCACACGTCGTGGCGCTCGCGAAACGCGCGGCCGCGCTCGGGATGCGCATCCTGATCGACTTCCACTACAGCGACTGGTGGGCCGACCCCGGCAAGCAATACCCGCCGCATGCATGGGCCGGCAAGAATCTCGCCGACACGTGCGCGCTGCTGTCGGCCTATACGACCGACGTGCTGCGCCAGCTGCAGCGCGCCGGCGTGCGGCCCGAGTGGGTGCAGATCGGCAACGAGATCACCGGCGGCATGCTGTGGCCGCTCGGCCGCTACGACCAGTGGGACAACCTCGCGCAGTTGCTGAAGACGGGCCACGACGCGGTGAAGGCCGTCGATCCGCGCATCAAGGTGATGCTGCACATCGACAGCGGCGGCGACAACGCGAAAAGCCGCTGGTGGTTCGACAGCGCGACGCAGCGCGGCGTGACGTTCGACGTGATCGGCCTGTCGTACTACCCGCAGTGGCAAGGCTCGCTCGACGACCTGCGCAACAACGCGAACGACCTCGCGGTGCGCTACGACAAGGAGCTGATCGTCGTGGAAACCGCGTATCCGTGGACCACCAGCGACGGCGACTCCGAACCGAACGCGATGACGAACACGGGCTCGACCGCGTTCCCGCCGTCACCGGCCGGCCAGGCGCAATTCCTCGCGGCGGTCGTCGATATCGTGAAGGGCGTGCCGGGCAATCGCGGCAAGGGCGTGTTCTGGTGGGAGCCGGAATGGATCCCGACGCCGGGCGTCGGCTGGAAGGTCGGCGCGGGCGATCAATGGGACAACAACACGTGGTTCGACTTCCACGGTAACGCGCTGTCGTCGCTCGACGCGTTCCGCCGGCGCTGACCCGTCACGACATCACCGCACTGGCGCCCTGCGCGTCAGTGCGGTGCATCGAAGCGGCGCCGCGCAGGCGCCGCCGTGCCGCTTGCGTCATTCGCACCGCCCTGCTCGCCGCGCGCATCGCGGGCGAGCAGCGCGAATGCGACGAGCGCGAGCCCGCAGCACCCCGCGAACGTCGCGCGATAGCCGAACAGGTCGACACACGCGCCCGACAGCACGCCCGACGCGATCGAGCCGACCCGCGCGGTGCTGAAGAACATCGCGGTCGCGGTGCCGGGGCGCGTGGGCATCAGGTCGCACACGCGCGTCATCCCGAGACAGGACGTGATCGCGACCACGCACGCGCTCAGCAGTTGGAGCGGCAGGATCATGTCGACCCGCGTCACCGTCGCGAGCCCGATGAAATACGCGGCGTGCACGGCCGCGCATGCGGTCAGCCAGCGTGCCTTGTCGAGCCGCGTCGACCGGATGCCGAGCCACAGCATCATCGGGATCTCGAGCAACGCGGCGAGACCCAGCGCGGCCGACACGTTCGTGGGCGTGCCGCCGAGCCAGCGCACGATGTACAGCGGCAGCACGATCATCGTCGCGTTCGCCGCGAGCCCCACCAGCGTGAGCGCGACGAGGGTCCGCAATACGCTCGCGCGCGGCGCGCCGACGATCGCCGTCGTATCGACGGGCGTCTTTGCGTCGTCGCCGACCGCGCGCACGTGAACGGCTGCCGGCCGCCGCGCGGGCTCCGGAATCCGCGCGACGATCGCCGCGCACGCGACAAAGCCCGCGGCGGCCGCGAGAAAGAGCCCGGTAAAGCCTGTCTGCGCGAGGATCAGCGCGCCGAGCGCGGGACCGAACACCCATGCGACCGACAGCATCGTGCGCAGCGCGGCCGACGCGAGCTCACGCTGCGCATCGTCGTCGACCGGCAGCACCGCGCGCGCGAACGAAAAGATCTGCGACAGCGACACGGCGCCCACGCCAAGCAGGATCGTGCCGGCCGCGATCACCGGCCCGTGCGCGCGCAGCACGCACAGCAGCGCGAAGCCGAGCGCGGCCGCAGCGAGCGATACGACGAGCAGCGGCCGGTGGCGGTCGCGGCGATCCGACCACCGCCCGGCCCACGTGCTCGCGACCACCCCGCTCGCCGCGATCAGCGTCATGAAGACGCCCGCGAGCAACGGCGACATCCCGGCCGCCTCCACGCCGAACAGCGACAGGTACGGCGCGGTAAACGACATCGCGACGCCGAGCATCAGCGCCGCCGCGGACAGCGGCACGAAATGCGCGATCCGCGCGAGGCGCGCGACATGCAACCGCGGCGACGGCAACGACTGCATCGCGTCAGTCCGGCTCGACCCATGCGGCAACATCGACCGCGCCGAGTTCGGGGCCGCCGAGCACGAAGCGCGCACCGTCCGGCGCGGGCAGCATGCACGGCGTGTCGCCGTAGTTGAACGCGAACACGACGCGCCCGCGCCGGCACAAGCGCACGCCGTCAGGCAGCGCGTGCACCGGCAGTCCGGCGTCGCGCGCGCAGCGGCCGACGATCGCGCGCAACAGCGCGGGATCGAAGCACGCGGTCGCCATCGTCACCTGGCCGTGCCGCACGAGCGCGGGCACGCCGTCGTCGCAGGCAGCGAGCACGTCGATGCGGGTGTCCGCGTCGAGGTCGATGTGATCGCGCCATTTCAACGCGTGGCCGTCGACACCGTCGAACGCGACGCGCGGCGCGAGCGACGGCCGCAGCGACTCGACCTGCGCGATCCGCACCGGCAGCACCTCACGCAGCTTGCCCGGCGCGAGGCCCGGCACGATCGCGAAGTCGGCGGTGCGCGACCCGGTGCGCGGCCCGAACAGCCAGTGCGCGTTCCCGCGCGCGGCCTGCTCGACGACGCGATCCGGCACGACCGGCAGCGTCGGCGCGACGACGAGCGCATAACGCGACACGTCGGCATCGGCCGCGATGATATCGACGTCGAGCCCCAGTTCGCGCAGCGCGCGATACCAGTCGAACGCGTGCTGCTGATAGTCGAAATCGGCGCCGTGCGGCTGGATCCGGATCATCCAGTCGGCCGTGTAATCGAACAGCAGCGCGACGCGGGCCGGCTCGCGCGCGCCCGCGACGAGCGCGGGAGCCAGCGCGGCCAGCTCGCGTGCGACACGCGCCACTTCACGGCCGCCCGGCGACAGCTGATCGTCCGGTGCGTTGAGCCCCGAGTGCAGCTGCTCCTGCGCATGCGGATACTGCCGCCAGCGGAAATACGACACGAGCTCCGCGCCATGCGCGAACGCTTCCCACGTCCACAGCCGCACCGCGCCGGCGTGCGGCACCGGGTTGTACGGCCCCCAGTTGACGGGCCCCGCCTGTTGCTCCATCACCCACATCCGGCCGTTGCCGACACCGCGATACAGGTCGTGCGAGAACGCCGACACGTCGGGATGGCCGGTGCGCGCCCAGCGCCGCTTGTCGGATTCGTCGAGCGGCAGCACTTCGGTGCGCGGCACCGGGTAGCTGTCCCATGCGGCGACATCGAGGCCGCCGCGGGCGAACGCGTAGTGATCGAACTCGGTGAAAAATCCCATGAAGTTGTGCAGCACGTCGCGGCCCGGCGCGTGCGGACGGATCGCATCGACCTGCGCCGCATGGAACCGCGCGACCTCGTCCGACTGATAGCGCCGGAAGTCGAGCAGATGCGCAGGGTTCGCGTCGGTCGGCGTATGGCGCGGCAGCTCGATCTCGTCGAAGCCGCGATATTCCATGCTCCAGAACACGTTGCCCCACGCGCCGTTCAGCGCGCCGATGTCGCCGTAGCGCACCGCGAGCCACGCGCGAAAACCTTCGAGTGCCGCACGCGTATAGCTCGGCAGCGTGTTGTGACAGCCGAGCTCGTTGTCGGTCTGCCAGGCGATCACGGCCGGATGCGCGCCGTAACGCCGCGCCATCGCGTCCGCGATACGCACGCAGTGCTCGCGATACACGGGGCTCGCGATGTCGTAATGGCGACGCGAGCCGAATTGCCACACGGCGCCGTCCGCGCCAACCGGCAGGATCTCCGGATGGCGATCGACGAGCCATTTCGGTGGCGAGGCGGTCGGCGTGCCGAGTATGACCTTCAACTGCCGGCTGGCGAGTGTGTCGATCGCTACGTCGAGCCATGCCCAGTCGTAGCGGCCGGGTTCCGGCTCCATCCGGCTCCACGCGAATTCGGCGATCCGCACGCGGGTCAGGCCCAGTTCGGCCATGCGCCGCGCATCGCGGTCCCATTGTTCGCGCGGCCAGTGTTCGGGGTAGTAGCAAACGCCGAGGTGCATCGTGAATTCCTTGCTGGAGAGTGGAAGGAGGGAGGCCATCAGCCTTTCGTCGCGCCGAACGTGAGCCCCGCGACGAAGTGCTTCTGCATCGCGAAGAACATCAGCACCGACGGCAGCGCGGCGAGCACCGAGCCGGCCGACACGATGTTCCAGGCGGTCGTCCACTGCCCCTTGAGCGCGGCGACGCCGACGGTGATCGGCGCCGCGTCGTCGCCTTGCGTGAGGCACAGTGCCCAGAAGTAGTCGTTCCACACGAACGTGAACACGAGGATCGCGAGCGCCGCGAGCGCCGGCCGCACGAGCGGCAGCACGACGCGCCAGTAGATCGCCCACTCCGACGCGCCTTCGACGCGCGCGGCCTCGATCAGCTCGAACGGCAGCTCGCGGATGAAGTTGCGCAGGAACAGTGTGCAGAAGCCCGTCTGGAACGCGGTATGGAACAGCACCAGCGCCCATACGGTGTTGTACAGGCCGACGCCGAGCATGATCTGCCGCACCGGGATCATCAGGATCTGGATCGGCACGAAATTGCCTGCGACGAACAGCCCGAGCAGCACGAGATTGCCGCGGAACCGGTAGTTCGCGAGCGCGTGCCCGGCGAGCGACGCGAGCAGGATCGACGCGGCGACCGACGGCACCGTGATCAGGATGCTGTTCGCGAAGTAATGCAGCATCGGCGTCTGCGTGAGCGCCGTGCCGTAGTTCTCGACCAGCGCGAACTGCTTCGGCCAGTCCCAGTAATGGCCGGCCATGATCTCGTCGGTCGAGCGGATCGACGTGACGAGCACCGCGAGCAGCGGCACGAGCCACAGCGCGAGCGCGCACGGCAGCGACAGCCGGTACAGCAAGCGGGCGGGACGTCCCCAGCGGGATATGGGCATCGGATACATGTTTGTAATCCTTATGATTCGACGCGCACCAGCTTGCGCAGCTGCCACACGATATAGACGAGCATGATCGCGAACAGCACGACCGCGATCGCGGCCGAATAGCCTTCGCGGTAGTACTTGATCGCCTGGTCGACCATGAAGTACGCGAGCACGGTCGAGCTGTCGAACGGGCCGCCGCCCGTCATCACGGAGATCAGGTCGAAGCTGCGCAGCGCGCCGATCACAGTCAGCACCACCGCCATGAAGGTCGCGGGCCGCAACTGCGGCAGGATCACGTGCCACAGCAGCGTGAAGCCGCGCGCGCCTTCCATCCGGGCCGCTTCCACGATCTCGCCGTTGATGCCGGTGAGCCCGGTCAGGTACAGGATCATGCAGAACGGAATCTGCGGCCACAGCGCGGCGACGATCACGCCGTAGGTCGCATAGCGCGGATCGCCGAGCACCGGGATTCCGTGCCCGACGATCAGCTTCAGCAGCCCGAACGTCGGGTCGTAGAACCACGAGAACACCAGGCCGACGACAACGCCCGGCAACACGAACGGCGCGAAGAACAGCGACTTCACGAGCCGGATCCCGTAGACGTTCTGGTTCAGGTACAGCGCGAGCGCGAGGCCGAGCGGCGGCGCGGCGAGAAACAGCGCGAGCCACAGCACGTTGTTCTTCAGCGCGACATAGAACGTATCGGACTGCAGCAGCTCGCGATAATTGTCGAGCCCCGCGTACGTCATCGGCGTCATCCCGTCCCAGTGATGGAAGCTCAGCCAGATGCTGCTGACGATCGGATACAAGACGAACACGGTGAACAGCGCGAATCCCGGCAGCACGAACAGCAGCGCCGCGCGGTTGCGCCGGCGCGCAAGCGACGCGCGCGCATGCCGCTCGTGGCCGGCTTCGCGGCGCGCGGCGCTTTCGGACAGGCTGGTTGACATTGTTGTGACCTTCGACGAAACGAGACGAAACGGACGTGACCGTGACGAGGCGGCGCCGGACCGGCGTGGCCGGCCCGGCCGCGTGTCTCGTTACTTCCGGTAGATGCGCTTGCGGGTCTGCTCGAGGCGCTGCAGGATCGCATCGAGCTGCGTCGGGTCGGACAGGAACTGCTGCATCGCCTTCATCCCCTCGTCCGCCATTTCCTTCGTCATGTCGCGGTCGTAGAACTGCGCGATGCCGCCTGGCGTCGTCGCGAGCGTGCGGAAGCCGATCTTCGAGATCGGGTCCTGCGGCTCGGGCGCCTTGTTGTTCGACGGCAGCTGGCCCATCCCCTTCGCGAACTCGCCGCTGATCGCCGGTTGCCCCATGAACGCGAGCAGGCGACGCGCATCCGTCTTGTTGTGCGCCTTCGCCGGCACGATCAGCACGTTCACCGGACCGTCCTCCGCGAGCGGCACCGACGCGTCGATCACCGGGAAGCGGAAGAAGCTGATCGGGTTGCGCGTCGCGCTCAGCAGGCCCGCCGAATACCAGGTGCCCATCAGCGTCATCGCGGCCTGGCCGTTGACGATCAGCGGGCTCAGCGAATCGACGTCGTAGGACAGCGCGTTGTCGATGAAATACTTGTCGTCGATCAGCTTCTTCCAGGCCGCGTACACGGCACGCACCCGCGGGTCGGTATAGGCGACGTCGCCGGCCATCAGCTTCTGGTGGAATGCATAGCCGTTGATCCGGAGATCGAGATAGTCGAACCACGCGGCGAGCGTCCACGCGTCGCGCGCGGCCACCGCGATCGGCGCGATGCCGGCCGCCTTCAGCTTGCGGCACGCATCGAGAAACTGCGTCCAGTCCGCCGGCTCGCCGTGAATGCCCGCCTTCTCGAACAGGTCCTTGCGGTAGAAGAGCCCATACGCGTCATAGCCGAGCGGCAAACTGTAGAGCTTGCCGCCGTAGGTCGACGACTGCTTCACGGCCGCATACGTGTCGTTCCAGCCGTTCTTCTGCCAGTCCGCGCTCAGGTCCTCGATCAGCCCGCGCTTCGCGAAATACGCGAGCCGCTCGCCGTTGTTCCAGCTCAGCACGTCGGGCGGATCGGTCGCGAGCCAGCCGGACATCTGCACCTTGTACGCCTCCTCGCCGACGTAGCTGACCTTCAGGTCGATGTCCGGATTCGCCTTGTGGAACTGGTCGAACACCGCTTGCCACGTCGCGCGCTGGTTGCCGCGCGCGGCGACGTTCACCTTCAGCGTGCCCGCGTCGGCCATCCCCGCGGCGAACGCCGCGGCAGTCGTCAGGGCAAGCAGCAGTCGGCTCGCACGAAGTCTCATCGTTGTCTCCTGGTATTGGTGTGATGGGTGCCGCGTCGCGCGCGGCGGATCGGCGCCGCGCCGCTATGCGAACGCCGCTTCGGCGTGGATGGCCGGCAATGCGATGCCGGCTTCGTCGAACAGGTGGCAGCACGACGGCGGCACGCTGAACGCATGACGCTCGCCGCGCCGCAACGCAGCCTGGCCCGGCAGTTTCGCGAGCAGCGGCACGCCGCCGGGCTGATCGAGATGCACGTACGCGGCTTCGCCCAGTTGCTCGACGAGCGCGATGTCGCGCACGAGCGCCGGCAGGTCGGCATCGCCGGACCCCGCGAGCGTCAGATGCTCGGGACGAATCCCGAGCGTCACGCGCGCGCCACCGCCGACATGACGCGGCAACGGGCGATCGCGCAGCGTCAGCGTTTCGCCGGTGCCGTCCAGGCGCAGCCGGCAGCCGTGCGCATCGCCCGACTCGACGACCGCCGGCAGGAAGTTCATCCGCGGCGAGCCGATGAAGCCCGCGACGAAGCGGTTGGCCGGCCGGTGATACAGCTCGAGCGGCGCGCCGGCCTGCGCGATGCTGCCGAAGCGCGCGACGTCGTCGCCCGCGTGCAGCAGCACGATCCGGTCGGCCAGCGTCATCGCCTCGATCTGGTCGTGCGTCACGTAGATGGAGCTCGATTGCGTGAAGCGCGCGTGCAGGCGGGCGATCTCGACGCGTGTCTGGCCGCGCAGCGTCGCATCGAGATTCGACAGCGGCTCGTCGAACAGGAACACGCGCGGCTCGCGCACGATCGCACGGCCGATCGCGACGCGCTGCCGCTGCCCGCCCGACAGCGCCTTCGGCTTGCGATCGAGCAGTGCGTCGAGCTGCAGCACGCGCGCGGCCTCGGTCACGCGTCGGCGGATCTCGTCCTTCGGCGTGCCGGCGATGCGCAGCCCGAAACCGATGTTCTCGAACACCGTCATGTGCGGAAACAGCGCATAGCTCTGGAACACCATCGCGACGCCGCGCTCGGCAGGCGGCGTGTCGTTCATGCGCGCACCGCCGATCCGCAGCTCGCCTTCGGTCACGTCCTCGAGCCCGGCGATCATCCGCAACAACGTGGATTTGCCGCAGCCCGACGGACCGAGAAACACGCAGAACTCGTGCGATGCGATCTCGAGGTTGACGTCGCGCAGCACCGGCGCATGGTCGCCGTAGCGCTTCGAGACATCCTTCAATGAAATGGCGGTCATCGCGCTCTCCTGTCGTCCGTCACACGCATCGGATCGGAAAATTTAAACGCTTAAATTTCGGTGGCGCGATTCGCCCGGTTCGCCGTACCATGTCGTCTCCTTCCTCTGATGTGTCGAGAAATTAGCGTATCGGCTGTCCCTGTGCAACTTGTGGGACGCACTCCCAGAATATGAGCAGACACTCTCCCGCTTCACTTCCGTTGCGTAGCGTTGCCCGACCGGCCGCGGGTCGCGCATGGTGACGCTCGCGCAAGTCGCGCGGCGCGCGAACGTCACCGCGGCGACCGTTTCCAACGTGTTGCGCAATCCGCAGAAGGTGAAGCCGGCGACCGTCGAACGCGTGATGGCGGCGATCCGCGAACTCGGCTATCGGCCGAATCTCACCGCGCGGGCGCTCGCCGAAGGCCGCACGTCGACGCTCGCGCTGATGCTGTCGAACATCACGAACCCGTTCTATCCGGAGTTCGTGCTCGCTGCCGAGCGCGAGGCGCGCAAGCGCGGCCATTACCTGCTCGTGTCCAACACCGACGACGATCCGGCGATCACGCGCAACTACCTCGAGCGGATCGCGGGAACGCTCGCGGCCGGCGCGATCGTGATGAACACCGATCTCGCCGAAGCCGAACTCGCCGACATCGCGCGCCACGGCGCATCGATCGTGCTGTGCATGTGGGAGCACGTGCATGCGTCGCGCACGCTGCCGTGCGTGACGGTCGATTTCGCGGCGGCGGGCGCGCTCGCGGCCGCGCATCTTTCCGGGCTGCGGCATCGCGCGTTCGGCGCGCTCGTCGGCAAGGGCTCGGGCGGCCCGCAGTCGGTGCGGCTGCGCGGCTTCGCCGACGAACTCGCGGCACGCGGCCACCCGGCGGATGCGCTGACGACCGTGTCGGCGCACGATTCGATCGAAGGCGGCTACGAAGCGGCCGCCGCGCTGCTGCGCGCGAAGCCCGGACTCACCGCGCTGTTCGCGACCAACGACCTGATGGCGATCGGCGCGATGCAGGCGGCCGCCGATCTCGGCCTGCGCGTGCCGGGCGATCTGTCGGTGGTCGGCATGACCGATATCCAGCTCGCCCACCAGTTCCGCCCTGCGTTGACGACGGTGCGGTTCCCGACGTCGCAGATCGCCGCGCGGGCGATCGCGCTGACGCTCGACATGATCGACGGAATCGAGCCGGCCGCGGCCGTGCATACGATCGGTGCGCCGGAGCTCGTGGTGCGGGAATCGACGGGGGTGGCGAGGGATTGACGCACGGTATGCGCTTTTCCGCGTCGTCGAGTGCGCGTGCGCGGGTATGGGTATTGATCCGGCTCCGGTCGAATGAACCAATTGCCCGAGATGAAAAA
The DNA here is from genome assembly GCF_011753085.1 of Burkholderia sp. Tr-862. Taxonomy (NCBI): domain Bacteria; kingdom Pseudomonadati; phylum Pseudomonadota; class Betaproteobacteria; order Burkholderiales; family Burkholderiaceae; genus Burkholderia; species Burkholderia sp. Tr-862. Next base: position 22,230 of record NZ_VWWG01000047.1, on the reverse strand, counting down.
TGCGTGGGAACAGGTTGCAGCGATCCGGCTCGGCGGGATGCCGGTCATCGCGTGACGCGATTCGATAGCCCATCCATGCCGCCAGCCGACCGTGCCGAACGCCGTGACCTTGCTCGACGCGCTGAAGAAGCGGACGGTGACGTAAGCGACGGGGCGGACCTGCTGAAGCTTGCGCACACGATGCGCGGCAGGTCCGTCCGCGCTTCGCAGGTTTCACCGATTTCGCAGGCGGGCGGCGCCGGCCCGCCGCCGCCCTTCCTGCCCGATCCGGTCAGAACTTGTGACGGATCCCCGCATGCACCATCAGTTGCGTGGACGTCGACGACAGATCGGCCGCCCCGGGGATAACCGCCTGATCGAGCGACGAGCCGGTCACGTCGCCGGCAACCCGCTGGTACGCACCCATCAGGTAGACGTCGGTGCGCTTCGACAGGTTGTAGTCGGCCATCAGCCCGATCGAATGGATCTTCGGTTTCGCGCTGCCCGTGGTCGCGTCGTAGCGCACGGTCGTATACACATACTGCGCGCCCACGAAGAACGCCGGCGTGAACTGATACTTGCCGTTCACTTCGAAGTTCTGGTACTTGATCGCCGTGACCGTGCCGCCCGCGAGCGGCCCCGTGACGGGTTCGATCGTCTCGTCGCCGAACAGGTAGCCGACGTTCGCGGTCGGCCGCGTGACGTTGCTGTTCGTGTAGGCGAACCCGAGCGTCGCGGGCCCTGCCGTGTAGTTGATGCCGGCCCCGAAGATCCGCAGCCGCGCGGACGCGAAGTTCGCATCCGCACCCACCGAGCCCGAACCCGCGATCGCACCGCCGGCCGTCGCGCCCGGATTGTCCGCATTCAGGAATGCCGCGCCGACGAGCAGGCCGCCCTGCTCGTACTGCGCACCGACGCTCCACTGCCGGTTGTTCGCGAACCCGGTGTCGTTGCTGAAGCTGTACGTGCCGCCGAACGAGAAACCGGCAAAATCCGGGCTCGCGTACTTGACCGTGTTGTTCACGCGGAACGTGTTGCCGGTGTTGTCGTTGTCGAGCGGATGCGAGAACGGATAGACGCCCCAGCTGCCGTTCGCGGTCGTCGGCGCGAGATAGTCGACGACCGAGTCATATTGCCGGCCGAGCGTCAGCGTGCCGAAGCGCGTGTTGCCGAGCCCGACGTAAGCCTGCCGCCCGAACATGCGGCCGCCCTGTGCGAGCGTGCCGCTGTTCACGTTGAAGCCGCTCTCGATCTGGAACAGCGCGCTGTAGCCGCCGCCGAGATCCTCGGTGCCCTTCAGCCCCCAGCGGCTGCCCTGCGCGAAGCCGCTCGCCATCTGCCACGCACCGTGGCCGCCGACGTTGTTCGTATAGTCGATGCCGGCATCGATCAGCCCGTACAGCGTGACGCTACTTTGGGCAAAGGCCGGCGCCGCACAGAGCGCCGGCATCGCGACGAAAAACAATCTCCAGTTCATTCGTTTTCCTTATTGATATGTTGATTCCAGGCCGCACGTCGAGGTGCGGCCAGGCTTACTTCGTGCCGTAAATGTCGAAGTCGAAGTACTTCTGGTTGATTTTCTGATACGTGCCGTTCGCCAGGATCGTCGCGAGCGCGCGGTTGAACGCCTCGCGCAGGTCGGTGTCCTGCTTGCGCAGCCCGAGGCCGTCGCCCTGCCCGAAGTACTTCGCGTCGTCGATCGCCGCGCCGACGAACATGAAGTCCTTGCCCTGCGGCTTCTTCAGGAAGCCGTCGCTGGCCGCGATCGATGCCTGGAACGCCGCGTCGAGCCGCCCCGTCACGAGATCGGCGTACACCTGGTCCTGGTTCTGGTACGACTCGATCTGCACGCCGGCCGGCTGCCAGTTCGCGATCGCATAGTCGGCCTGCGCGGAGCCCTGCTCGACGCCGACCCGCTTGCCCTTCAGCGAGGCGGCCGTCGGCAGCAGCGGCGAACCCTTGCGCGCGATCAGCCGCGCCGGCGCGTTCGAGATCCGGTTCGTGAACGCGATCTGCTGCATCCGTTTCGGCGTGATCGTCATCGAAGATGCGATCACGTCGAACTTGCGCGCGAGCAGCCCCGGAATCATCCCGTCGAAACTCGACTCGACCCACACGCAGCGCGCATGCAGCTCCGCGCACAACGCGTTCGTGATGTCGATCCCGAAACCGGTCAGCGTGCCGTCGGGCCGCTTGTATTCGAGCGGCGGGTAGGTCGGATCGACCGCGAGGCGGATCTCCTTGCCCGTCCAGTCGCCCGCCTGCGCGGCCCCTGCCATCGTCGTCGCCGTCAGCGCCACCGCGAGCGCCGCCATCCACTGTTTCATTGCCCGTCTCCTTGCTTGCGTTGTTGAAGATGAATCGAATCCGTGTGTTCGTGTCACGCGAGATAGCGCTCGGCGAGCGCGATCCAGTAGCTCGCGCCGGTCGCGAGGCACGCGTCGTTGAAGTCGTAGCCCGGATTGTGCAGCCCGCAGCCGGCCGCGCCGTCGCCGTTGCCGATCGACAGGTAGCTGCCCGGGCACGCGTCGAGCATGAACGCGAAATCCTCGCTCGCCGCGATCGGCCGCAGATGCGGAATCAGCGCATCGTCGCCGCCCCATTCGCGCGCCACGTCACGGGCGAACGCCGTTTCCGCCGCGTGATTGACGAGCACCGGATAGCCGTAGCGATAGTCGATCTCGGCCGTCGCGCCGTAGCTGTCGGCCTGACCGTGCACGATCGCGCGAATGCGCCGCTCCAGCAGCGCGCGCACGTCCGGTGACAGCGCACGCACGCTCAGTTCGAGATCCGCATGCGGCGGAATCACGTTCGATGCGGTGCCCGCGTGAATCGAGCCGGTCGTGACGATCGCCAGTTCCTGCGGATTCACGTTACGCGACACGACCGTCTGCAGCGCCATCACGATTGACGCGCAGACGACCACCGGATCGATCGTCGTGTGCGGCGCCGCGCCATGGCCGCCGCGCCCGATCACCCGCACGCGCACCTCGTCGGCCGACGCCATCGCCGGGCCGTCGCAGAAGCCGAGCACGCCGGCCGGCAGCCCCGGCACGTTATGCATCGCGAATACGGCATCGCACGGGAACTGCGTGAACAGCCCGTCGTCGAGCATCCGCTTCGCGCCGCCGAGCCCTTCCTCCGCCGGCTGGAAAATCAGGTTCAGCGTGCCGCTGAAGCGCCCGCGCTCGGCCAGACACCGGGCCGCCGCGAGCAGCATCGCCGTATGCCCGTCGTGGCCGCACGCGTGCATCACGCCGTCGCGGCGGCTCGCATGCGGGAGCCCGGTCGTCTCGCGGATCGGCAGCGCGTCCATGTCCGCGCGCAGCCCGAGCCGCTTCCCGGCGCCGCGTGTGAGCGTGCCGACCACGCCGGTGCCGCCCAGGCCGCGCGTGACCCGATAACCCCATGTTGTCAGGCAGTCGGCGACGAGCGCGCTCGTCGCCTCTTCTTCGAAACCGAGCTCCGGATGCGCATGCAGCCGGTGGCGCAGCGCGATCATCTCGGTCTCGATGGCCGCCATTTCAGGCAGAATGCGTGCTCGATCCAACCCTGATACTCCTCGATGCGTGCCGGTTGCCGATCGCCGGAATGGCTGATCGTGGCGAAATCGTAGGCAGCGAAAAAACCGGCGAACAGCCGCAGTTTCGTTATGATGACAACCTTTCGTTGTCGGGGTATCGCACCCTGAGCACCATCCCCACCATGAGCACGATCAAGCTGCATCAGTTGCAGGCGCTCGTCGCGAGCGCGGAGGCCGGCAGCATCCGCGGCGCAGCGCGCACGCTCGGGCTGTCACAGGCGGCCGTCACGCGCGCGCTGCGCGAGCTGGAGGCCAGCGAGCGCCTGCCGTTGCTGGTGCGCGCGCCGGAAGGCATCGGCTTCACCGAGTACGGGAAGACCCTGCTCACGCACGCGAAGCTCGTGCTCAAGCAACTGGAGCACGCGCAAAGCGATCTCGAGCGGATGCGCGGGCGCGTCGAGGGGCGGCTGAGCGTCGGCGTGACGCCGTGGCTGACGATGACGTTCCTCGCGGAAACCGTGCTGCGGTTTCGCGAACGGATGCCCGACGTGCGCCTCGAGCTGTACGAAGCGCTGATGGCCGTCGCGCAACCGCTGCTGCGCGACGGCAGCATGGATTTCGCGCTCGGGCACGTGCAGCCCGGCAGCGGCGCGCAGGAATTCGCATTCGAGCCGCTGCTGCGCTACGACACGTCGGTGATGGTGCGCGCCGGCCATCCGCGCGAACGCGCGAAGTCGGTGCACGACCTGCTCGATTGCGACTGGGTGCTGAATTCGTCGGCCGACGGCCAGGCCTCGCTCGTCGACTACCTGTTCACGCGGCACGGCGCGCAGATCGACGAACGGCGCATCGTGCGCGCGCAGTCGGTCGCAATGCTGCAGACGATGCTTGAACAGGCCGGCATGTGCACGTGGTGCCCGGCCATCCTCGCGGCGGTGCCGCCGTTCGGCGAGCGGATGCGCGTGCTGTCGCTGAAGGAAACCTTTGAGCCGAGCGAACTCGGCATCGTCACGCGTCGCAGCAGCACGCTGAGCGACGCCGCGCGCTGCTTCATCGACTGCCTGCTGCAGACGATCCGGCGGCATGCGCGGTCGGCTCGGAAGGAGGATCTCGCGCTGTTCCGCACGCTGACGCTGTTGATCTGACGGTGTGGAGTCTGCTGCGGCCCGCAGCAAGCGATTCCGTATACCTCCGCGCGGCAATGTTCTATACTGCCCCCCAGTATCCGGAAACCACGATCCCATGCCGCATTCCCCCGAAGAAAAGAAACGCGTCCTGACCCGCGTGCGCCGTGTGCGCGGGCAACTGAACGCGCTCGAGCAGGCGCTCGAGGAGGGAGCGGACTGTGGTCCGATACTCCAGCAACTGGCTGCCATCCGCGGCGCGATCAACGGCGTGATGGCCGGCGTGCTCGAAAGCCATTTGCGCGAGGAATTCACCCAGCTCGCGGACGCCCCGCGGCCCTCGTCCGGATCGATCGACGATATCGTGACCCTCGTTCGGTCCTACCTGCGCTGACCGACTGGGGATCGTCGACGTCCGAGCCATTCGATGATTTTTTAAACAGGATTGCCATGAAATCACGTGCCGCTGTTGCGTTTGAGGCGGGTAAGCCGCTGCAGATCGTCGAAATCGACGTCGAACCGCCCCGCAAGGGCGAAGTGCTCGTCAAGATCACCCATACGGGCGTCTGTCACACCGACGCCTTCACGCTGTCGGGCGACGATCCGGAAGGCCTCTTTCCCGCCGTGCTGGGCCATGAAGGCGCCGGCATCGTGGTGGAAGTCGGTGAAGGCGTGACGAGCGTCAAGCCCGGCGACCATGTGATTCCGCTCTACACCGCCGAATGCGGCGAGTGCCTGTTCTGCAAGAGCGGCAAGACCAATCTGTGCGTGTCGGTGCGCGCCACGCAGGGCAAGGGCGTGATGCCCGACGGCACCACGCGTTTCAGCTACAACGGCCAGCCGATCTATCACTACATGGGCTGCTCGACGTTCAGCGAATACACCGTCGTCGCCGAAGTCTCGCTCGCGAAGATCAACCCGCAGGCGAACCCCGAGCAGGTCTGCCTGCTGGGCTGCGGCGTCACGACCGGCCTCGGCGCGGTGAAGAACACCGCGAAGGTGCAGCCGGGCGATACGGTGGCCGTGTTCGGCCTCGGCGGCATCGGTCTCGCGGTGATCCAGGGGGCCAAGCTCGCGAAGGCCGGCCGCATCATCGCGATCGACACCAACCCCGGCAAGTTCGACCTCGCCCGCGTGTTCGGCGCCACCGACTGCGTGAACCCGAAGGACTACCAGGAGCCGATCCAGCAGGTGATCGTCGGAATGACCGGCTGGGGCGTCGACCACAGCTTCGAGTGCATCGGCAACGTCAACGTGATGCGCGCGGCGCTCGAATGCGCGCACCGCGGCTGGGGCCAGTCGGTCGTCATCGGCGTCGCGGGCGCCGGCCAGGAAATCTCGACGCGCCCGTTCCAGCTCGTCACCGGTCGCCGCTGGCTGGGCACGGCATTCGGCGGCGTGAAGGGCCGCTCCGAACTGCCGGGCATGGTCGAGGAAGCGATGGCCGGCACGATCCAGCTGGCACCGTTCGTCACGCACACGAAGCCGCTCACCGGCATCAACGAAGCGTTCGACCTGATGCACGAAGGCAAGTCCATCCGGACCGTCGTGCATTTCTGAACCACGCGCGAGGCATCCGGCCGCAGCAACCGGTCTCCTCGCGCGACGCCGCCGGCAAGCCGCGAGGCTTGCCGGCGCGACACATTCTCCGCACCCTCCTCTGTCAGACCGGCAACGATCGTCAGCCTGTCACACAGTTGCTCCCGCAGGCCCGCGACGAGCACGCGCGCCGTGCGCCGTGCGCGTGATCATCGCGATGATCGCCCCGCCGTTGTGACCGTCAGCACCGCACGCGCCGCATCCGGAGCGTGGCCGACGGCGATTCCCCGAACGCGCGCTTGTAGTCGATCGCGAACCGCCCGAGATGCGCGAAGCCCCATTTCAGCGCGACGTCCGTCACCGACGCGAGGCCCGGTGTCGCATCGTCGAGCAGTTCATCGCGCACATGTTGCAGCCGCAACTGGCGCACGAACGCCATCGGCGTGATGCCGTGGCGATTGCGGAATCCCGCGAACAGCGTGCTCGGGCTCACGCCCGCGAGTTCGGCGAGCCGTTCGATCGTCAGCGGCTCGTCGACATGCGTGCGGATGTATTCCTCGACGCGCCTCACATAGAACGGGGCGAGCGGCGCCGGCGCGACGCGCGCGCCATTGCGTGCGCTGTTCGGCTGCCCGTACAGCAACAGGTTGAGCAGCGTCGATTCGAGCTGCTCGAACGCGAGCGGATGGCGCAGCGGATGCCCGTCGGTCGCGATCGCGTCGGCGAGCATCGGCAGCATCTGCGCGAGGCACGCGCCCTGCGGCGACGACAGCCTGAATTCCGGCTCGAACTCCACCGGCACGCGCCGGTCGTCGCCGAAATGCCGCTGCGCATGCCGCTCCATCACCTCGCGCTCGATACGCAGGATCACTTGCGGGCACGCCTCGCCCCATCGCATCCTGAGCGCCAGCGTCGGCGACAGCAGCGACGCGGTGTCGGGTGACGACACGAAACGCGTCGTGCCGCATTCGATCTCGGCGTCGCCGCGCAGCGGAATCTGCAGCAGATAGAAGTGCTCGAGCGGCCCCGGTTCGATCGACACCTCGCCGCCGTAATCGAGCAGATTCAGCGACAGGTTGCCCCAGCGCGCATGGTGCATGCAGCTGTGCAGCGCGCGCGAATCGCCCGTCAACGTGAGCCGATGCGGCTTGAACACGTCCGCCACGCGCGCACGCACCTCGTCGAGATCGTTCGACTGCAGCAGCAGCGTGTCGTGATTGAAACAGGCGGCGTCGCCCAGCCAGCCTGTTCCTGAAAATTGCCCCATCGAAGTTCTCCCGTCGCGCCCGATCGCACTTGCGCTGTGCACGCACTCCCGATTCCGGGGAATCCCGCTGCACGAGCCGGATAGCGTCGGCGTATCCGGACAGTCCGCGTCGTTACACTACGCAAGCCCTGCGCCCATGACGCAAGAAGCGGGCCGTTCGCGCATCGTAGAAAACTGTGCGGGACTTCCGCATCCGCACATACCCGCAGTGCACCGCGTTGCGGCCCGGCGCGGCGGGCCGATCCACAGGTTTCCGGAATCCGTGGATACCGGCCGAAGAAAGCGGATAGAAGCGCGCGTTTCGTCCGCCAATACTGGGCCCATGAAAATCACGAACGAATTGGAGGGACACATGAACGGACGACACATCGAGATCCCGTCGCCGGACGGCGGGGCGTTTCGCGCGTACCTGAGCACGCCGGCCGGCGGCACGGGGCCGGGCATCGTGCTGTGTCACGAGATCTTCGGTGCGAACGCGACGATGCGCGACGTGGCCGATTATTACGCCGAGGAAGGCTACACGGTGCTCGTGCCCGACTTGTTCTGGCGCCAGGCGCCCGGCATCGAACTCGGTTACACCGCGGCCGACTCCGAGCGCGCGATGGCGCTGTACCGCGAGTACGACGAAAACAAGGGCGTCGAGGACGTCGCCGCCGCGCTGGCCGTGCTGACGCAACGGCCGGAATGCACGGGGCGGGCCGGTGTGCTCGGCTACTGCCTCGGCGGCAAGCTCGCGTATCTCGCCGCGTGCCGGCTGCCGGACGTCGCGGCCGCCGTCAGCTATTACGGCGTGGGGATCGAGCACGCGCTCGACGAGGCCGCTCACCTGCGCGGCCGGCTCGTGCTGCAGATCGCCGCGCAGGACCGCTTCTGCCCGCCCGACGCGCAGCAGCGCATCGCCGCCGCGCTATCGGCGCGCGATGGCGTCGAGGTATACGTATACCCGGGCGTCGATCATGCGTTCGCGCGCGTCGGCGGCGACCATTTCGACAAGGCGGCCGCGGTCATGGCGCACCAGCGCGCGATCGCCGCGTTCCGCGCGGCGCTCGGCCCGCACTACGACCTGTCTACCCTGTGGGAAGCACATCTGCGGCACGAGTTCGACACGCGCAACGTCGACGCGACGATGGCCACGATGGTCGCCCAACCCTACGTGAACCATATCCCGACACTGACGGGCGGCGTCGGCCATGACGAGCTCAAGCGCTTCTACACGCATCACTTCGTGCATGCGAACCCGCCTGACACGACGATCACGCCGATCTCGCGCACGATCGGCGCGAGCCAGATCGTCGACGAGCTGCTGTTCTGCTTCACGCACACGACCGAGATCGACTGGATGCTGCCCGGCGTCGCGCCGACCGGCAAGCGCGTCGAGATTCCGCTCGTCGCGATCGTCAAGTTCCGCGGCGACAAGCTGTATCACGAACACATCTATTGGGACCAGGCGAGCGTGCTCGTGCAGATCGGCCTGCTCGACGCGGCCGGGCTGCCCGTCGCCGGTGTCGAAACGGCGCGCAAGCTGCTCGACGAAACCGTGCCATCGAACGCTCTGATGCGGCGCTGGCACGACAGCGCGTGAGCGCCGGCGGATAGGCAGGAAGCGCAGGCGGCACGCCGAACGCGCGCGCCGCCTTGATTCAACCATTCCAGGAGACACTCCATGACTGCCCTTGCTGGCAAAGTCGCGCTCGTCACCGGCGGCGCCACGCTGATCGGCGCCGCCGTCGCGCAGGACCTGAGCCGCGCCGGCGCATGCGTCGCGATCCTCGATCTCGATGCGGAAAACGGCGCGCGCGTGGCCGATACGCTCGGCGAACGCGGGATGTTCATCGCGACCGACATCACCGACGACCGCGCGATCGAACACGCGGTATCGGCCGTCGCCGAACGCTTCGGCGCGATCGACCTGCTGATCAACCTCGCGTGCAGCTACGTCGACAACGGCATCCAGGCGTCGCGTCGCGACTGGCTCGCGGCGATGGACGTCAACGTCGTCTCGGCCGCGATGCTGGTCAAGGCCGTTCATCCGCACCTGACGCGGCGCGGCGGCGGCGCGATCGTGAACTTCAGTTCGATCTCCGCGCAATGCGCGCAGACCGGCCGCTGGCTCTACCCGACCTCGAAGGCCGCGATGCGCCAGCTCACGCGCAGCATGGCGATGGATCTCGCCGCCGACCGGATTCGCGTCAACTCGGTGTCGCCCGGCTGGACGTGGTCACGCGTGATGGACGAGCTGACGCACGGCGACCGCGCGAAGACCGATCGCGTGGCCGCGCCGTTTCATCTGCTCGGCCGTGTCGGCGATCCGGAGGAAGTCGCGCAGGTCGTCACGTTCCTGTGCAGCGACGCCGCGAGCTTCGTGACGGGCGCCGACTACGCGGTGGACGGCGGCTATTCCGCGATGGGCCCCGAGCAGGCGGTGCCGGCGATTCCGCGCCTCGCAGAGTAACCGCAAGCCGTTTCTACTGCCCCTATTCCGATCCGAGTCATTCGTTCTACCAAGGATTTCGTCATGAAACGCATCGCTATCGTCGGCGCCGGCCAGTCCGGCCTGCAACTCGCCTTCACGCTGCTCGACCAGGGCTATCACGTCACGCTCGCGACCAACCGCGACGCGCAACAGATCCGTACCGGCAAGGTCATGTCGAGCCAGTGCATGTTCCATACCGCGCTGCAGATCGAGCGCGATCTCGGCCTGAACACCTGGGAAGAAGCGTGCCCGTCCGTCGAGGGCATCGGCATCGCGGTGCCGCATCCGGAAGGCAACGGCCGCAAGGCGATCGACTGGTCGTCGCGGCTGACCCGCTACGCACAATCGGTCGACCAGCGCGTGAAGATGGCCGACTGGCTCGACGCGATCGAGCGCCGCGGCGCCGACGTGCGCATCTGCGACGTCGGCGTGCCGGAACTCGAGGATCTCGCGCGCAGCCACGATCTCGTGCTGCTCGCGGCCGGCAAGGGCGAAATCGTCAACCTGTTGGGCCGCGACGACGCGCGCAGCGCGTTCGAGCGCCCGCAACGCGCGCTGGCCCTCACCTACGTGAAGGGAATGACGCCGAGCCAGCCGTATTCGCGGGTGCGCTTCAACCTGCTGCCCGGCATCGGCGAATACTTCGTGTTCCCGGCGCTGACCACGACGGGCCCGTGCGAAATCATGGTGTTCGAAGGCATCCCCGGCGGCCCGCTCGACTGCTGGGCCGACGTGAAGACACCCGAGCAGCATCTCGACCGCAGCCTGTCGTTCCTGCAGCAGTACGTGCCGTGGGAATTCGAACGCTGCCGCGACGTCGAACTCACCGACGCGAACGGCACGCTGTCCGGGCGCTTCACGCCGACCGTGCGCAAGCCGTTCTTCCGCCTGCCGTCGGGCCACACCGTGTTCGGCATGGCCGATGCGGTGGTCGTCAACGATCCGATCACCGGCCAGGGCTCGAACAATGCGGCGAAATGCGCGAAGGTGTACGGCGACGCGATCCTCGCGCGCGAAGCCGCGCCGTTCGACGAAGGCTGGATGCACGAAACGTTCGAACGCTACTGGGGGTACGCGCAGCACGTCGTGCGCTGGACCAACTCGCTGCTCACCCCGCCGCCGCCGCACATTCTCGAACTGCTCGGCGCCGCCGGCCAGTTGCCGACGCTGGCCGCCACGATCGTCAACGGCTTCGACGATCCGCGCCAGTTCACGCCGTGGTGGTTCGACCCGTCGGCCTGCGCGGCGCTGATCCGCGAACACGCCGAGCGTTCGGAGTAAGCGACATGGACACCACCGCTTCCTGCCATCCGGCCCTCGATCCGCTGCAACTGCGCGCCGCATTCGGACAGTTTCCGACCGGCGTTACCGTGATCACCACGCGCGCGCCGGACGGGCGCAAGGTCGGCCTCACCGCGAATTCGTTCTCGTCGCTGTCGCTCGACCCGCCGCTCGTGCTGTGGAGCCTGCGCAAGGTGGCGCCGAGCCGCCCCGATTTCGTCGCGGCCACGCACTTCGCGATCAACATCCTCGCGCACGACCAAATCGAACTGTCGCGCCGTTTCGCGACGCCGAGCGCCGACAAGTTCGACGGCGTGCCGCACATGGACGCCGATGCGGGCGGCGTGCCCTGCCTCGACGGCACGAGCGCGCGCTTCGTGTGCCGCAACGTCGGCCATTACGAAGGCGGCGACCACCTGCTGTTCATCGGCCAGATCGAGGCATTCGATACGAACGGCCATGCGCCGCTCGTGTTCCACGCGGGCCAGTATCGCGCGATCTCGGCGCATCCCGATTTTTCTCGCGCCGTTTGATCAGTGATACCAATCAATACCCAGGAGATGGTGATGATGAAATGCGGCTCTCGCCTGCTTGCGATTGCAGGCCTCGTGTTCGCCGGCCTGACCGGCCCCGCGCCGGCCCATGCGACCGACCTGCCGGCGGTCAACCTCGGGATGACCAGCTTTCTCGACGGGATGCCGCCGGCCGGCGCCGGCTGGTACGGCACGCAGTATCTCGAGTACTACACGGCCGGCCGCATCAACGACAATGCCGGCAACAAGGTCGGGCTGCCGAAGCAGGACATCGACCTGTTCGCGGGGTTGAGCCAGCTCGTCTACCAGTCGCCGCTGACGTTCGGCGGCATGCATCCGGGGCTCGACGTGATCCTGCCGTGGGTGGCGTCCGTGCATACCAACGACGGGATCGGCAACGTCGCGCTGAATTCCCGTGCCGGGTTCGGCGACCTGCTGGTCGGCCCGTTCATCCAGTTCGATCCCGTGATGGGCGCGCACGGCCCGCGCTTCGCGCAGCGGGTGGAATTCCAGTTCATCGCGCCGACGGGCGCCTACGATCCGGCGCGTGCGATCAATCCGGGCAGCCATTTCTGGTCGTTCGATCCGTACTGGGCCGCGACGTTCTGGGTCACGCCGAAATGGACCGTGTCATGGCGGCTGCACTATTTGTGGAATGCGACCAATCATGAGCCGGCGACCGCGCTCGGGCCCGACGTGACGTCGACGCAGGCCGGTCAGGCCGTGCATGCGAACTTCGCGACGGAGTACGAAGTGCGGCCCGGGCTGCGGCTGGGGCTCAACGGCTACTGGCTGCGCCAAACCACCGACATGAAGGCGAACGGCCAGGATGTTGCCGGCACGCGGGAAGCCGTGCTGGCGATCGGGCCGGGCGCGATGGTCAGCTTCTCGCCGCAGGATCACCTGATGTTCAACGCGTATTTCGAGGTCTATGCGCGCAACCGGCCGCAGGGCACGCGGATGGTGCTGCGGTACGTGCATCACTTTCAATAGCGCGCAAGACCGGCCGCCGGCGTCGGGCGGGGTCGGTATCGTATGACGAATTCAACGTACACCTTCGGCGCGTGAATGCGTGTCCTATAGTTCTGGGGATGGCAAGGAGACACCAAGACATCACGAACAGGAAGGGAACACGCGATGGCGACTTCTGCTCCTCCCCGGCTTTTCCCGCGCGCCGCCAAGCGGCTGATGCGTCGCGTGGCGGCGATTGCACCGGTGCTGGCCGTCGGCATCGCGGTTTCCTCCTGCGGCGGCGACAGCTCGGTGAGCTCTGGCGAACCGGCCTACGCGACCGAGGCGCGTCCGCAGATCCACGCATTGCTCGCGGATACGATGACGCCCGGCGCCGTCGTCTATGTGCAATCGCCACAAGGCAACTGGCTCGCGTCGTTCGGCACGGCCGTGCGCGGCACGAACACGCCGATCCCGACGAACGCGCACTTCCGCGTCGGCAGCGTGACGAAGACGTGGACGGGCACGGTGATCCTGCAACTCGTGCAGGAAGGCAGGCTGCACCTGACCGATCACGTCAGCCAGTACGTCGCCAACGTGCCGAACGGCGACTCGATCACGATCGAGCAGTTGCTGACCATGCGCAGCGGCCTCTATAACTACTCGACGAATCTCGCGTTCAACCAGACGCTGGATGCGCAGCCTGACAAGGTGTGGACCACCGATGAGCTGTTGGGCATCGCGGAGAGCCAGCCGGTCTATTTCGCGCCGGGCGCGGATTTCCGCTACTCGAACACGAATACCGTGCTGCTCGGCCTGATCATCCAGCAGCTCACCGGCATGAGCGCCGCCGATGCGATCCGGACGCGGCTGTTCGCGCCGCTCGGCCTGACCGAAACCGCCCTGCCGCCGCAGGACAACACGGCGCTGCCCGCGCCGTCGCCGCAGGGCTATCAGTGGGGCACCAATACCGAGACGATCGACAGCGACGCGCTGTCCCCGGCACGCCAGGCGGCCGCGAAAAACGGCACGCTGCAGCCGACCAACGTCACGACCGTCAATACGTCATGGGCATGGACGGCCGGCTCCGGCATCTCGACCGCGACCGAACTGGGTGCGTACGTGCAGCGCATGGTTGGCGGCGGCTACCTGAACGCCGACCTGCAGGCGCAACGGCTCGCGAGCTGCACGCCGATCGATCCGTCGGATCCCGCATCGGCCAGCTACTGCATGGGGCTCGCGAAGTTCGGTACGTTCTACGGACACACCGGTGAAATCCCGGGCTTCAATACATTCGCCGGCTACGACCCGGCGACGAAGACGACGATCGTCACGTGGGCGAACACGGGGGCCGGCCCCGACGGACGCGCACCGGCCAACGAGATCGCGCGAATCATCATGGCCGAGCTCAGCAAGGCGTCGGACGTGCCGAGCGAGGGGCGGCCGTGACACGGTGGCGCCGGCAATCGCGGGCGGCCTATTTCACCGCCTGGGCCGCCTGCGCCGCCGGCGTGGTCGGCGCCGAGATTCACGTACTTGCCCCACGGATCGGTCGGCACCTTGTTCCATACCTGCCCGATCCACGGGCTGTACATGACCGGCCTCGCGTCGTGACACGACACGCAGCGCTTCGACGCGGTCGCGGCCGCCTTCCACCAGAACTCGGCCGCGGACGGATGGCCGGGCGGCGGCGTCGTCTCGTTCGGCGGCGGCACGCGCGCTGCGTTCATGCCGGCCGTGCCGCCCTTCTCCGCGTGAAACCAGCAGGTCTTGCCGTTGCCCGCATGGTGCAGCACGATGTCGACTTCGTCGTAGTACGGGCTGCGGTTCGCGCGGATCTGCTTGCGACGGCAAAACGCCGAGATCTGCGTGTCGCCGTGGGAGAGGTCGAGGATCACCGGCCTTGCCGGGCTGATTTCCCGTCCGGCCGGCGCGCTGCCGCGGCTGCGTTTGCGATTAACCGTAGGGGGCCACCCGCGCGGGCAGTGGACTACGGCTGTATCCAGGGTCGACCATGGGTCCGGGTTGCGTTGACGCCGCTATGATCGACCTGTCTCGCGGCGCCGCCCGGGGGGAGGAGGAGCCTCCCATGAAGACCTTACCGTGCCAGCCGACCGGTGCTGCCGGGCCGGCACGCCAATCCGTTTCGCGCGGCCACCCGCGCCGGTACTCAGTGTCCGATGCTGGCGAAGGACGGCAGCAGCACGCGATACACGTGAATCATCGCCGGGCCGAGCAACACGCACATGAGTGCCGGGAAGATGTTGAAGATCAGCGGGAACAGCAGCTTCAGCGCGATCTTCGCGGCCCGCTCCTCGGCGCGCATCCGCCGCCGCGTGCGCAGCATGTCGGACAGCACGCGCAGCGATTCGGCGATGCTCGTGCCGAAGCGGTCGGCCTGGATCAGCATCGCGCAGAACGATTCGATATCCTCGACGCCGGTGCGCAGCGCGAAATTGCGCAGCGCGGTTTCCTTCGTGAACCCGGAACGCATCTCGAGCAGCAGCAAGTCGAGCTCGCCCGCGACCACTTCGCTGCGAAAGCGCAGCTCCTCGCTCACCCGCATCAGCGCCGCATCGAGCCCGAGCCCGGCTTCGACGCAGACGGTCAGCAAGTCGAGCGCATCCGGAAACTCCTCGAAGATCACCCGCTGACGCGTCGCGATCCGCCGCGAGAGGATCACATTCGGCACGTAGTAGCCGATCCCGGCGAGCGCGACGAGGATGAACGACAGCAACATGCGCTGATCCGTGAGCCGCGTCGTGGCGAGCGCCAGCAGCGCCGCGCCTGGCAGCACCAGCGCGAGCACCGTCTTCGCCGCGAAGTAAAGCGCGCCCGCGTTCGGATTGCGCCAGCCGGCATTCATCAGCCGGATCCGCAGCGGGGAATTCTCCCAGCCCTCCTGCGGCACCGACAGCCGGGAAATCGGTTGCGACAGCTCGACGAGTTTCGCGATCCAGCGCGATGTTTGCCCGTCGCCGTCCGCACCGCCGCCGATGCCCACACTTGCCCCGCTCGCCTGCTGAATCCGGCGCTCGATGTTGCGCGGCGCAAACAGCAGCATCGCGACCAGCACGCCGCCGGCGACGAAGATGAACAAGCCGGCCAGCATCACGGTATGTATTACGCTCAGGTTTTGCATGACAGCCTCGAATCGGTTCGTGAAGCCTGAGACACGCGTCAGACGCGAATCCGGATGATGCGGCGAATCCACAGCAGGCCGAATGCCATCGACCCCAGCATCGCGCCGACCATCTTGATGCCGGCCGGATCCTGCCAGAGCACCGACAGAAACTCCCGGTTCAACATTGCCATCATGGCCGCGGTCCCGAACGGCAGCAGCCCGAGGATCCAGGCCGACAGCCGCCCTTCCGCCGACAGCACGCGGACCTTGTCGAACAGCTTGAAGCGCTCGCGCACCAGTGACGCGATGCTGTCGAGCAGCTCGGCCAGGTTGCCGCCGGTTTCGCGCTGGATCAGCACCGCGATCACGAAGTAGCGCAGGTCGTTGGCCGGCACGCGCGTCGCGAGGTTCACCAGCGCATCGTGCAGCGACACGCCGTAGTTGATCTCGTCGAACGTGATCCGGAATTCACCGCCCATCGGATCGGGAAACTCCTCGCCGACCATCCCGAGCGCGCTCGAGAACGAGTGGCCGGAGCGCAACGCGCGCGCGATCATGTCGCAGATATCCGGCAGCTGGCGCTCGAGCTTGAGCATCCGGCGGTTGCGATGCCGCATCACGTACATGGCCGGCAAGCATGCGGTCAGCAGCGCAATCGGCAGCACGGCGATCAGCGGCAACGGGGTGACGGTCAGGACGAGCGCCGCCGTGACCGGCAATACGGCGCTGATCACGACCAGCTTCGCGACCGTCCAGTCGAGCCCCGACTGCTGCAGCACCAGGTCCAGCGCCTGAATGCGCGGCACCCGCATCAGCAGCCGGTCGAACGGCTTCGACTCGTCGAGCATCCGCTTCTTGAGAATCGACAGTCGCTCCTGCTGCACGCTGCCGCCGGCCGACATCGCGCGCAGGCGCGACTCGAGCCGGCGTGCCGCGGCACCGTGACGCGCGTTCCACCATTGATAGACGCCCTCGATCGCGAGCACGACCGCGACGAAGGTGAGAATCACAAAACCGTAATAGATCGAGTCCATGAGGCCTCCCCGGAATCAGACGATGGCGCGTCGTCACTTCGTCTCGTAATGCTGCGCCGGGTCGTACAGCGAATCCGGCAGGTTGATGCCGAACGCCTGCAGCCGCTCGGCGAACTTCGGCCGCACGCCGGTCGCGCAGAAGTGTCCGCGCACCGTACCGTCGCGATCCATGCCGGTGCGCTTGAACGTGAAGATCTCCTGCATGTTGATGATGTCGCCTTCCATCCCGGTCAACTCCTGGATGCTGACGATCTTGCGCTTGCCGTCGGTGAGCCGCGTCGCCTGGACCACCACCGAGATCGCCGACGCGATCTGCTGGCGCATCGTCTTCGGCGGCAGCGTCAGGCCGCCGACGCTGATCATGTTCTCGAGCCGCGTGAGCGCGTCGCGTGGCGTGTTCGCGTGGATCGTCGCGAGCGAGCCTTCGTGGCCGGTGTTCATCGCATTGAGCATGTCGAGCGCTTCCGCGCCGCGCACTTCGCCGAGAATGATCCGGTCCGGCCGCATCCGCAGCGCGTTGCGCACGAGCGTGCGTTGCGTGATCTCGCCCTTGCCCTCGATGTTCGGCGGCCGCGTTTCGAGCCGCAGCACGTGCGGTTGCTGCAGTTGCAGCTCGGCCGCATCCTCGATCGTCACGATCCGCTCCGCGCGCGGAATGAAGCCCGACAGGATGTTGAGCAACGTCGTCTTGCCGCTGCCGGTGCCACCCGACACGAGCACGTTTACTTTCGCCCGGGCCAGCGCGTCGAGCAGTTCCGCCATCGGCGGCGTAAGGCTCTGGTAACTCACGAGGTCGTCCATCTTCAGCGGGTTGACCGCGAAGCGGCGGATCGACATCAGCGGCCCGTCGATCGCCGACGGCGGAATGATCGCGTTCACGCGCGAGCCGTCCGGCAGGCGCGCATCCACCATCGGGGTCGATTCGTCGATGCGCCGCCCGACCCGCGACACGATCTTCTCGATCACCTTCATCAGGTGCGCATCGTCGTAGAACGTCACGTCGGTCAGCTCGAGCTGGCCGCTGCGCTCGACGTAGACCTGGCGGTACGTGTTCACGAGGATGTCGGAGATGCCGGGGTCGCGCAGCAGCGACTCGAGCGGGCCGAAACCGAACATTTCGTCGTACACGTCGATCGCGAGCTGGCGCCGCTCGATGTCGTTCGCGAGCAGCCGCTCCTCGTCGAGAATGCGCGAGATCAGTGACGAGATTTCCTGCCGGACCTGTTCCTGCGGCAGGCGTGACAAGCGCTCGAGCTCAACGCGTTCGAGCACCGTCAGGTGAATTTCACGGCGCAGCTTCTGGTACGCGTTGCGTACCGACGAATGGGCCGCACCTGCCGGTTCGGTGCCCGCCGCCTGCGGCTGCGTCCGGTGCAAGGACATCTGTTCGCGCAATGACATGATGGTTTCCCCGAAAGATTCACATGGACTTGAGCTTCGGCGTGGCCTTGCGGCCGAACAGCCGGGACATCAACGGTTCGCTGCTGGACGTGCCGTGCCGCGTGCGCACGTCCCCTTCGACGATCTGCTTCGCGCAGGCCTGCAATGCCCGCGTCACCGCGGCGCTACGTGCGACGCGCGAGGCCGGATGCCCGAGGTCGAGCGCTTCGCGCACGGTGTCGACGTCGTCGGGTATCGTGCAGCTGGCGTGCAGGCCGAGCACTTCCTCGAGCGCGGCGCGGGAGCGTTCGCCCGCGCGCGTCATCCGGTTCACCACCAGCCGCAACTGGTCGGCCGGGTAGCCGAGCGACACGAGAATCTCCAGCAGCCGGCGGCCGGCACGCACGTGCGGCATCGCGGGCTGCAGCACGAGTTGGATCTGGTCGCTGCGATCCAGCGCGATCATCGACAGCGGATTGATACTCACGCCGATATCGAAGATCACGAAGTCGTAGCGCGGCGCCGCGACGCCGAGGATCCATTCGAGCGCATCCTCGCGCATCTCCGCGGCCTTGACCGGGTCGCCCGCGCCCGCCAGCACGTGGAAGGTCGGCGTCACGTGCGCGACGCTCGCGTCGAGAAACGCGCCGTCGAGCCGCTCGATCTGCGCGCACAGCTGCGGCAGCGTCGACGGCGGCGTCTCGTCGCTGACGAGGAACGCGGCATCCGCGAACTGCTGGTTCAGATCGACCAGCAGCACGCGACGCTTGTGGGTTTCGGCGATCTCGTACGCGACGTTGCTCGCGGCGAAGCTCGTGCCCGCGCCGCCCTTGCACGACATGAACGACACGAAGCGCGTATCGCCGCCGTCGCGCCGCGTGCTTTGCGCGGCGGCGCGTTCGAGCGCGCGGGCAAGCGCCGCCGGATCGATCGGCCACTGCAGCACGTCGCGCGCGCCGGCGCGCATCGCGTCCAGCAGCACATGCGGTGCCGCATCCGCGGTCACCAGGATGCCGATCAGGCACGGGTGCAGCCGGCAGATCCGCTCGATCGCCGACAGCTCGGCCGCATCGGTCGTCGCACCGTCGATCAGCAGGATATCGAATGAATCGAGTCCGTCCGTTCGATGCTCGATCTGGGACGGCCGACCGTGCGCACGTGTCACACGATAGTGTCCGCTGTCGGTGACCAGACGCGCGATCTGCATGAGCCGGGCGGTATCGTCGGCGGCTACGAGGATATTGATCATGACTGTGCCTCGTCGGTTCGATTATTGACAGGCGGTGCCGCCCGTCGAGGAGTTCAGGCTTTCCCGCGACAGCGTCGTGGTGAACGACGGCATCGTGATCGCAACGTTCGCGATCGGGATCATCGTGTTGACAGTGACATTGCTGATGCTGACGGTCACGAACGAGCAGGAGCTCACGTCGCAGCCTGACGGCGAGTAGGTCACCGACACGTTCGAATTGGCCAGGATCGGCATCAGCGACCTCACGCGCTTCACGACGCCGGCCGCATTCACGTCGCAGACGATCGCCGTGCGTGCGCCGAGCCGGATGGCCTCGCTCGCCGTGTTCCAGTAAAACATCACGCGCCCGAATTCGAAGATGCCGATCAGCAGCGTGATCAGGATCGATGCGATCAGCGCGAATTCGACGATCGTGGAGCCGCGTTGGGCGCGACGGCGCGACAGCGGAGAGGAGCGCGGGTTCATGACACTTGCCTCATCACGGTGACGATGTTGCCGAAGGTGATCGACGACAGCCCCGGGTAGGCCGGAATCGGCTGGTACTGATAGCCCTTCACCTTCACTTCGACGAGGTTGATGCTGCCGGTCGCCGTGCCGCTTGCCGCGTTGTTGGTCGAGTCGTACGTCGGCAGGTTCGCGAACTGCGACGGGTCGGACGCGTCGGCGCAATCGGGCGAATGCGTGGCGTCGCAGACGATCACCATCGACGTTGTGAGCCCCGGCACCAGCTCGGTGCCGGCGGAGCCGCACGTGGTGCTGCCGTACACGACGAGGCACTGCGCCTCCGCGAGCGGATACGCGCTGTCGCTCGGCAGAAAGACCGACAGGTAGCGCGCCGCGTTGCGCGTCGCCTTGGTGAGCGTCTCGTACTGGTAGATCGCGCGGCCGAACTCGGCTACGCCGGTCGCGAGCACGATCATCGGCATCAGCACGAGCGCAAATTCGACCGCGGCGACACCGCGCATGCGTGACCGGCGAATCGGGACCCTTTTCATGATCGCGTCTCCTCTATTGAACGAGCATCGGCACCTTGATGCCGGCCGAGCTGCCGCTGCCGGGCAAACCGTGCGTCGCGCAGGGCGTGGTGCCGGATGCCGTCGTGCCGAGGTATTCGAGATGCGCGACGACCCCGCCGGCACCCGGGCTGAACGGCAGCGGATCGAGCATCAGCACGCAGTCCCACTGCGTGATGTGCACCTTGCCGCTGCTTCCCTTCAGCGTCGAGCAGTCGCCCTCGGGGGCCAGCGCGACCCGGCGGTCGCCGCCGTAGGTCTGATAGTTGCTGGCCGGGTAGCTCCCGTTGGTCCCGATGCCGCTGCCGGTGGGCGGCGTACCGTCGCCCTGGTAGGCCTTGAAGCTCGCGCGGTCGAGCACGAACTGCGTGTACGCGTCACCGACGATGCCCGCGGTTCCCGGCGGCCCGTAGTTCGGGCCGACGTACGCATAGCCGGTGAAGTCAGGCTGGCCGCTCGAACCGTTGGCACCATTCGTATAGATGCCGAAGCGGGTGTTCCAGGCGCGCAGCGACGCGGACTTCAGGCCCGTCGAACCGAGGTCCGGCGGCGACGTGATGTTGCAGGTGTTGCCGGACAGTTCGCTGGCGATGGTCGGCTCGTTGGTCGAGCCATCGAGCGCCGCCCAGCCGAAGTTGCCGGGCCCGTACGTCGACGAGCCGGACGGCGACGAAATCCAGTCACCCACCTTGTACGGCGCGGCGGACGCCGCCCGGCACACGAACACCGGAATCGCACAGGTGGTCTGCCCGGCCCCGACCGTCGCGATCGCGCTGGCCGCGACCTGCGCCGCGTTCGCGACCCGCACGCCGGGAATCGTGTTGAGCACCTCGATGAACCAGTGCGCGATGTTGCTCAACTGCGCGGTGCACTTCACGTACTTGACGTTCGCCGGCGTGGCGACCGCCGTCTTGGTCAGGAACGAGTTGGTCAGCGAATCGCTGAACGTGACGTTCGAATCCGTCTGCATCTGTACCGCGTTCTGCTGAAAGAACGCGAAATTCGCGTGGCCGGCGGCGATGCCGTCGGCTTCCGCAACCTGCAGGCTGATGGCCGACGTAAGGTCTCGCGCAGCGGACAGCGCGCAGGCATCGGCGCTGTTCTGCAGTTCGCTACGCGTGACGTACAGCTTGCCGAGGTCCAGCGCGAGACCGACGAACCCGATCATCATCGCCAGTGCGAGACCGACGATGATCGCGACGGCGCCTTGCTGACGATGCAGACCGCGACGCGTGAGCTTCGGATGACGAGCTGCGCTGGACATGGCGTTCTCCCTGAGCGTGCCTGTGTTATTGCGTCGACTTGCCGATGCCGATCACGAATGCATTGGCTTTCGGCTCGGGCTGCTTGAACGACTTGTCGTAGCTGTCGAGCGCGGACGCGGCGGCGCGGCCATCGACCCCCGGGTGCGCTGCCGCGTGTTCCCCGGCATGCGGATCGATGATCTGGGCCTGCGTGACGGCGCGGACCGAGTCGCCGAAGCGGCTGTCCCACACCGGGCTCGACGACATGCAGCCGGCGAGTGCGAACGCGAGCGGGGCGGCAAGCGCCGCGCGGCGCACGAATACGAGGTAGGCGGATTTCATGAGCTTCCCCTTGGATGGCTTCAACGATCGGTGGACTGGGGTGCCGCGCTCGCCCGCGCGATCTGCGCGTGGGCGGCCGGCACGCTGGGCGTCGAACGCGGCGCAGGTTTCGCCGGCGTGGCGGAGTCGGCCGCCGCGAGGCGCGCGGCTGCGGCTTCGATACGCGCGATCCGC
>NZ_VWWG01000046.1:0-47081 GCF_011753085.1 Burkholderia sp. Tr-862 | reverse complement strand
CCGCATCGCGCAACGCGGTCGCGATCGGGCCGTCCCAGCCGACATCGATCGACCCGGTCGAACCGATCACCGTCAACGCGAGTTGCAGGCGGCCGTCCGCGTCCAGCACCGGCACGCACATCGCGCTGACGCCGGGGCTCGGCCGGTCCACGCCGCGCTCGATCCCGCGCGCGCGGATCGCATCGAGCTCGGCCTGCCACGCGCCGGCATCGGACGTGGGCTGCTCGCTTTCCGCGCCCGCGAGCGTGTCGCCCGCGCCGGCCTGGCTGGCCGCCATCGCGTCCAGCAGTGCGGGGTCGCCGAACGCGCGGAACACGCGGCCGGTCGCCGTCGTATCGAGCGACATCACCGAGCCGACGTGCAGGTTCACATGCAACGGATAGCCGCCGTGCTCGATGCGCACGATCGTCGGCCCGAGCACGCCCGGCACCGACAGCGCGACGCTCAGGCCGACCGCTTCCGCGAGTCGCGCCGCGTGCGGCAGCGCCGCGCGATAGGCCGGCTGGCGTTCGATCGACATCAGCCCGAGCCGCAGCGACAGCGGCCCCGGCTCGTAGTTGCCGGTGAGCGCGTCGCGTTTCACGAGCGCGAGCCGCGTCAGGCTGACGAGATAGGTATGCGCTTGCGCGGTCGACAACCCGGCCGCGGCCGCCAGCTCCGACAGCCCGAGCGGCTTGCGCCGGCGCGCGAGCGCGTCGAGCAGCCGGCCGCCGACCTCGACACTCTGGATCCCGCGCTGCGCCTTGGGCGGCGCGTCGTCTGCGCTGACTTCGTGGTTCTGCACGCGATGATTCTTCCGTTGACGAAACCCCGCATGGTATCCGACGCCATTTGGCGCGCCAGCCCGCAGGTTTACCCGAATTAGACAATAGCAAGTGACTTTGTCATTGACAAATAATCGATGCAGGCCGAAGATCCACTCACTCCCCTCAACACATGGCTCGCAGCCACGGAACGCAATATGGCCAAAGCATTCGCCTCCCAAGCCGATCTCGAAGTGAAGAAGATCACCTGGACGCAGCTGTCCGAGAACGCGTACGCATATACCGCCGAAGGCGACCCGAACTCGGGCGTGATCATCGGCGACGACAGTGTGCTGATCGTCGATACGACCGCGACGCCCGCGATGGCGCAGGACCTGATCGCGAAGATCCGCAGCGTGACCGACAAGCCGATCAAGCACGTCGTGCTGTCGCATTACCACGCGGTGCGCGTGCTCGGCGCGTCCGCGTATTTCGCCGAAGGCGCGCAGCACGTGATCGCGAGCCGCGGCACCTATGAAATGATCGTCGAGCGCGGCGAGGCCGACATGAAGTCGGAGATCGAGCGCTTCCCGCGCCTGTTCGCGGGCGTCGAGACGGTGCCGGGCCTGACCTGGCCGACGCTCGTGTTCGAGCGCGAGATCACGCTGTTCCTCGGCAAGCTCGAAGTGAAGATCATGCACGTGGGCTCGGGCCATACGAAGGGCGACACGATCGTCTGGCTGCCGTCGCAGAAGGTGCTGTTCTCCGGCGATCTGGTCGAATACGACGCGGCCTGCTATTGCGGCGACGCGCAGCTCGAACAGTGGCCGGCCACGCTCGAGGCGCTGCGCGCGTTCGGCGCGGAAAAGCTCGTGCCGGGCCGCGGCCCCGCGCTGCTGAATCCGGCCGACGTGAACAAGGGCCTCGACTATACGAAGGACTTCGTGACGACGCTGCTCGCGCAGGGCCGCAAGGCCGTCGAGCGCAAGCTCGACCTCAAGGCGTCGATGGCGCTCACGCGCGAAGCGATGGATCCGAAGTTCGGCAACGTGTTCATCTACGAGCACTGTCTGCCGTTCGACGTGTCGCGCGCGTTCGACGAGGCGAGCGGCATCACGCATCCGCGCATCTGGACCGCGCAGCGCGACAAGGAAATGTGGGACGCGCTGCAGGACTGAGCGGGTCACGGCGGCGGGGCGTCCGGGCGGACGTCCCGCCGTTTTCCTGACGGCCCGTGAACGGCGGCGGCATTGCGCCGCGGTTTCCGGAGCCGACTTCCGATCTCACAAGAAAGCAGGGCGCATGCACGCCCTCGGAGACTGCTGCGCGCTCGAATCGCGCGGCCCGTTTGGAGAGAGACATGCCCCAATCGCTTCCCGCCAAGGCGACGATCGCGCACGCGAGTGCCGCGGCGTCGGCTTCCGCATACGAATCCGCGCCCGCATCCGATGCCGGCGACGCGCTGCTGTTCCGCAAGATCGCGTGGCGGATCGTGCCGTTCCTGTTCCTCTGCTACGTCGTGTCGTTCCTCGACCGCATCAACATCGGCTTCGCGCAACTGCAGATGAAGCACGACCTCGGCTTCAGCGATGCGATGTACGGCCTCGGCGCCGCGGTGTTCTACGTCGGCTACGTGTTCTGCGAGGTGCCGAGCAACCTGCTGCTCGCGCGCTTCGGCGCGCGCCGCACCTTCACGCGGATCATGCTGCTATGGGGCATCGCGTCGACCGGGATGATGTTCGTGTCGCAGCCGTCGCATTTCTACGTGCTGCGCTTTCTGCTCGGCGTGTTCGAGGCCGGCTTCTTTCCCGGCATCGTGCTGTACCTGACCTACTGGTTCCCGGCGAACCGGCGGGCGGCGGCGATCTCGGTGTTCTTCGCGGGCGTCGCGGTCGCCGGCGTGCTCGGCGGCCTGATGTCGGGCTGGATCATGCGCGACATGAGCGGCGTGCTCGGGCTGCACGGCTGGCAGTGGATGTTCGCGATCGAAGGTGCGCCGGCCATCGTGCTCGCGTGCTTCGCGTTCACGTACCTGGTCGACCGTCCGCAGGACGCCGCGTGGCTCACGTCCGACGAAAAGGCGCGCGTCGCCGCGCTGTGCGGCGACAGCCGTGCGCACGGCGCCGGTCATGGCGCGCACGACAAACGCAGCCTGCTCGCCGCGCTCGCGAACCCGCGCGTCTACCTGTTCGCGTTCATCTACTTCTCGCTGACCTGCGCATCGCTGACGCTCAATTTCTGGATGCCGCTGATGATCCGCGACTTCGGCGTGACCGACGTCGTGGCCGTGAGCCTCTACACGGTCGTGCCGAACGCAGTGGGCGCGGTCGGGCTGATCCTGATCGCGCGCCGCTCGGACCGCACCGGCGAGCGCCGCAAGCATTTCGCGTGCTGCACGATCGGCGGCGGGCTCGCCCTCGCGGCGCTGACGCTGCACCTGCACAGCTTCGCGGCGATGCTCGCCTGCCTGTCGATCGCGGCGACGCTGATCTTCGCCGCGCTGCCGATCTTCTGGGCCGTGCCGACCCGCTACCTGTCGGGCAACGCGGCCGCGGCCGGGATCGCGCTGATCAGCAGCATCGGGATCACGAGCGGCATCGTCAGCCCGTGGGTGATCGGGCTGATCCGCACGCGCACCGGCAGCATGGATCTCGCCGTGTACCTGCTGGCCGCGCTGCTCGCGCTGAGCGGCGCCGCGCTGATGCTCGGGGTGAAGGGCGAACCCGCGCGGCGCGCGTGAGCCTCGGGCCGGTCGCTGCCGGCGGGCGTCGTTGTCGTTGCCCGGCAATGCGTGGCAAGCGAGGCGAAACGGGCTTGGGGTGACGAACCGGGCGCCTTGAATGCCTCGCGGCGTCGACGACGACCGGGAGCCGGCCGTCATCGACGCGCTTCGATTCGACAGCCCCGCGCCCGGGCAGGGAGGGCGCGACGCCGATATTGCCGACTAGCGCGCAGCCGCGTAGCGCGGCGCCGGTGAATCCGTCGACAGGTGCGGCGCCATCGTGCGGCGCGCGGCTTCGTACGCATCCCATTCGTCAGCCGCATGCAGCGATGGAATCGTCACGAGCTCGCCGCGCTCGAAGCCGACCAGCGCCGCGTCGACGAGGTCGGACGCCGACATCACGATCTCCTTCGGCAGGTGTTCGAGCGGCAGGCCGCCGGTCTGCCAGAAGTCGGTGGCCGTCGCACCGGGCAGCACGGCCTGCACCTGCACGCCGTGGTCCGCGAGTTCGTGATGCAGCGACTGGCTGAACGCGAGCACGAACGCCTTGCTGCCGCCATAGACACCATTGAGCGTTTCCGGCGACAGCGCGACGATCGACGAAATGTTGATCACGGCGCCACGGCCGCGTGCGACGAAGCCGGGCACGGCCGCATAGGTCAGGCGGGTGAGCGCGGTTACGTTCAGGTCGATCAGCCGCGTCATCGCGTCGACGTCGCTGTCAAGCAGCGGCGCGTGGGTGCCGACGCCCGCGTTGTTCACGAGCAGCGTGATGCTCGCGTCCTGCTTCAGCTTCGCCTCGACGGCGGCGAGCTCGGCGCGGTCGTTCAGGTCCGCGCCCACGATTTCCACGCTGCGCTGCGTGTCGTTCGTGATGCGCTCGGCGAGGGCGGTCAGCCGGTCGCGGTTGCGCGCGACCAGGATCAGGTCGTAGCCGCGGCGCGCGAGCCGGTCGGCGTAGATTGCGCCAATGCCCGACGATGCGCCGGTAATGACGGCGGTACCGCGATGTGCTTCAGTCATGATGTCGCTCCGTTGCGAAGAAAGGGTGAGTGCGTGAAAGCATTCTGGCTTCGAATCACGGCGACGCAAATGACGTAGATAGGTATGATTTCGGACATCGGGGTGGTCATGACGGCCATCACCCCCGGCACCGGAGACACGCATGCACCGAATCGGCTTTTTGATCAGCGACGGCTTCCAGATCATGGCGCTCGCCGCGCAGTCGGTGTTCGAGTACGCGAACATGGCCGCTGGCGAACCGTTCTACGTGCTGGACAACTATTCCGTCGACGGCGGCGACGTGCGCTCGTCGCTCGGGTTGCCGGTCGCGACGCGCGCGCTGAGCGGGCGGCTCGACGTCGATACGTGGATCGTCGCGGGCGTCAACGATCCGGTCGCATCGCCGGCGCCGGCCGGCGTCGTCGCGTTCCTCCGCCACCCGAACGCGCGTGCGCGGCGAATCGCGGGCATCTGTACGGGCGCGTTCGTGCTCGCCGAGGCCGGGCTGCTCGAGCAGCGCCGCGCGACGACGCATTGGGCGTACGGCCGCGACATGCAGAAGCACTTTCCGGAGGTTCGCGTCGAGGAGGACCGGATCTACATCGTCGACGGGCCGATCTGGACGTCGGCCGGGATGACGGCCGGCCTCGACCTGGCCCTCGCGATGGTGGAAAAGGATCTCGGCGCGGACGCCGCGCGCTCGGTCGCGCACAAGCTCGTGATGCACCAGCGCCGCGCGGGCGGGCAGTCACAGCATTCGGAAATGCTCGATCTCGCGCCGAAATCCGACCGGATCCAGAACGCGCTGAACTATGCGCGCCAGCACCTCGGCCGCGCGCTGACCGTCGAGGAACTGGCCGACGCCGCTCACCTGAGTCCGCGCCAGTTCAGCCGCGTGTTCACGCTCGAAACCGGGCAGTCGCCGGCGAAGGCGATCGAGCGGCTGCGGCTCGAGGCCGCGCGGCTGATGATCGAGCAGAGCCGGCATTCGCTCGACGTGATCGCGAAGGAGAACGGTTTCCGCGACCGGCGCCACCTGCGCGATGCATTCGTGCGCGGCTTCGGCGTGCCGCCGCAGGCGGTGCGGCGCGACGCGCGGGCGGACGAGCGCGAAACGGCCTGAGAGGCGCGCTGCTCAGCGCGTGACGAACGCCGTGGCGTCGTACGGCGCCGCGCGTGCATGCTTGCGCTGGCGCAGCAGCGCGACGCGGCAATTCTCGCGCGCGGTCTCGCGGCCGTCGTCGTCGAGCAGCACCAGGTCGCCGCGCATCACGTTGAGCGTGATCACGTCGTCGCCCGGTGCACCGAGCGTTTCCGGCGTATGCACGGAACCGGCCGGTTCGAGCACCGTCGAGCCAGCGTGCGCGATCCAGTCGTACTCGCGGTAGCGCCACGCCCCCTGCAACGTATGGACGAACACCTCGCCGTCGTGACGATGGCGCGGCAGCGTGCCGCCGGCCGGCATCTTCAGCAGCGCGGTCAGCGTGTCTTCCGCCGCATTGATATGCAGATACTTGATCGCGAGCCCCGGCAGGTCGGCGCTCATTGGCAGCCACGGCAGCGCGTCGCCGGGCAGGCACGAAATCGGCGGCAGGTCGGTGGGAAGCGGGGCGGACGGCTGCGTCATGGCGGGAGGCGGAGCGGAAACGGGAAGTGCGCATTATCGCAGAGGCGGATCGGGCCGCAGGCCTGACGTGGATTGCCGGCGCTGGGTGCCCGGTGTCGGCGCGGCGGCCGGCTCGCGGCCGCGCTGGTCGCCGTGGTGTTCCTGATCAAGATGACGCGACAGTCGCTGCCTGACGGCGGCGCCGGCGAAGCCTGAGCCCGGCTACGCGTCACCACCATCACCGCCCGGCCGCGCCGCCGCATGCGCGGCTTCGAGGCACGACTGGAACAACAGCGCCGCGCGTGACGGCCGCGGCGAGCGTCGCAGCAGGCTCACGAAGCGGCACCGGTAGTTGAAGCGGTGCGGCGCGATCGCCTGCATCAATCCCTTGTTTTCGAAGCTCTCCGCGTAATGGTCGGGCAGGAAGCCGAGGTAGCGGCCCGACAGGATCAGCGTCGCAATCGATTCCTGATCCGATGCCGTCGCGCTGCGCGTGAGCTTCGCGCGATGGCTCAGTTCCATGTTCGGCGAATGGAAGCCGAGCCCCGCGAACGCGTGGTTGCGGATCGTCGTCCACGTGAGCTTGCCGTGCGGCGCGTCGAAAAGCGGATGCTGGCGGCCGCAGTACAGCAGCATCCGTTCGTCGAACAGTTCCGAATACACGAGGCTCCCCGAATTGCGGTGCGCGGGGATGATCCCGACCTGATAGCTGCCGTCGATGATCCCGCGCTCGACCTCGTTGATCGACGCGACATGCAGGTTCAGCGCGACGTCGGGTGCCTCGTCCGCGAACTGGCGGATCGCGTCGCCGAGCCGCGCCTTCGCGTTGGTGGCCGTCTTGTCGAATACGGCGATGTGTAGTTCGCCGCCCATCTTGTCGTGAATGCCGTCGATCCTGCTGCGAAATGCCTCCATTGACGCGAGCAGCCGCAGGGTTTCCTCGTACACCGTCTGCCCCTCGGCCGTCAGCGTGAAGCCCGCGCGGCCGCGCCGGCACAGCACGAGGCCGAGGCGCGTTTCGAGATCCTTCACGTGCCGGCTGATCGTCGAGATGCCGATATTCAGTTCCAGTTCGGCCGCCGCCATCCCGCCGCACTGCACGACGCCCTTGAAAACCCGCAGCAGCCGCAGATCCATGTCGCTGAGCTGCCCGAGCAGCGCGCGGCTCTTCGGTTTCTTTGCTTGCATAGATGCGCAAGTGAACATTGATATTGCGATATTCAAAAGACTAATTGGCCTCCCGACAATGCGCAACATCAACACAAGCACGAGGGGCGCGCCGCGCCGACCGACATGACCAATACGATCACCACCCGCCAGCAGGACGAGACCGACCTCCGCACCGACGCCGCGTGGCTCGACGCCCACTGGATGCCGTTCACGGCGAACCGCCAGTTCAAGTCGGACCCGCGCATGATCGTGTCGGCCAAGGACGCGTATTACACGGATGGCGAAGGCCGCAAGATCTTCGACGGCCTGTCGGGTCTGTGGTGCACGGGCCTGGGCCACGGCCGCGCGGAAATCACGGAAGCCGTGAGCCGCCAGGTCGCGCAGCTCGACTACGCGCCGGCGTTCCAGTTCGGCCATCCGAAGTCGTTCGAGCTCGCGAACAAGATCAAGGACCTGACGCCGGCCGGCCTCGACTACGTGTTCTTCACCGGCTCGGGCTCGGAAGCGGCCGACACGTCGCTGAAGATGGCCCGCGCGT
The DNA here is from genome assembly GCF_011753085.1 of Burkholderia sp. Tr-862. Lineage (NCBI taxonomy): Bacteria > Pseudomonadati > Pseudomonadota > Betaproteobacteria > Burkholderiales > Burkholderiaceae > Burkholderia > Burkholderia sp. Tr-862. The sequence continues at coordinate 39,300 of NZ_VWWG01000046.1, read as the reverse complement.
ACTGGCGCGCGAAGGGCAAGGGCACGAAGACGCGCCTGATCGGCCGCGAGAAGGGCTATCACGGCGTGAACTACGGCGGCATCTCGGTCGGCGGGATCGGGCCGAACCGCAAGCTGTTCGGCCAGGGGATCGACGCCGATTTCCTGCCGCACACGCAACTCGCCGAAAACAAGTTCTCGCGCGGGATGCCGGAGAACGGCGCCGACCTCGCCGACCGCCTGCTCGACCTGATCGCGCTGCACGACGCATCGAACATCGCGGCCGTGATCGTCGAGCCGTTCTCGGGTTCGGCGGGCGTCGTGGTGCCGCCGAAGGGCTATCTGAAGCGCCTGCGCGACATCTGTACTGCGCACGACATCCTGCTGATCTTCGACGAAGTCATCACGGGCTTCGGCCGTGCCGGCGCGATGACGGGCGCCGATGCGTTCGGCGTGACGCCGGACATCATGAACTTCGCGAAACAGGTGACGAACGGCGTGCAGCCGCTCGGCGGGGTGATCGCGACGAAGGAAATCTACGACACGTTCATGGCCGTGGGCGGCCCCGAGTACATGCTCGAGTTCCCGCACGGCTACACGTACTCGGCGCACCCGGTCGCCTGCGCGGCCGGCGTCGCGGCGCTCGACCTGCTGGTGAAGGAAGACGCGGTGGCCCGCGTGCGCGATCTCGCGCCGCATTTCGAGGCGGCCGTGCACGGGCTGAAGGGCCAGCGCCATATCACGGACATCCGCAACTACGGGCTGGCGGCCGGCCTGACGATTGCCGCGCTGCCGGGCGAGCCGGCACGGCGCCCGTACGAGATCGCGATGCGCTGCTGGGCGAAGGGCTTCTACGTGCGCTACGGCGGCGACACGATCCAGCTCGCGCCGCCGTTCATCTCGGAGAAGCGCGAGATCGACAACCTGGTCAACGCGCTGTCCGACGCGCTGAATGAAGTGGACTGAGCCGCGGCTCGCCCGTTGCGACAACCGAATTCACGAAAGAGCCAGAACATGAAACACGACAGCAATGTGACCTCCACCGTCGGCCACCTGATCGACGGCAAGCGCGTCGACGGCGGCAGCCGCGTGCAGCCGGTGTTCGACCCGGCGACCGGCGAATCGCACAAGAGCGTCGCGCTCGCCGACAAGCTGACCGTCGAAGCCGCGATCGCGTCCGCGCAGGCCGCGTTCCCAGCGTGGCGCAACACGCCGCCGCTGAAGCGCGCCCGCGTGATGAGCCGCTTCAAGACGCTGCTCGAGGAGCACGCGGACGAACTGTGCGCGCTGATCACCGCCGAGCACGGCAAGGTGCTCGCCGACGCGATGGGTGAACTGCAGCGCGGGATCGAGAACGTCGAATACGCGACCTACGTGCCCGAGCTGCTGAAGGGCGAGCACAGCAAGAACGTCGGCCCCGCGATCGATTCGTGGAGCGAGTTCCAGGCGCTCGGCGTCGCCGCCGGCATCACGCCGTTCAACTTCCCGGTGATGGTGCCGCTATGGATGTGGCCGATGGCCGTCGCGTGCGGCAACACGTTCGTGCTGAAGCCGTCCGAGCGCACGCCGTCGTCGACGCTGCGCATGGCCGAGCTCGCGCTCGAGGCCGGCCTGCCGCCGGGCGTGCTGAACGTCGTGAACGGCGACAAGGAGGCGGTCGACACGATCCTGACCGATCCGCGCGTGAAGGCGGTGAGCTTCGTCGGCTCGACGCCGATCGCCGAATACATCTATTCGACCGGCTGCGCGCACGGCAAGCGCGTGCAGGCGCTCGGCGGCGCGAAGAACTTCGCGGTGGTGATGCCCGATGCCGACATCGGCAACGCGGTGAACGCGCTGATGGGCGCCGCGTACGGTTCGTGCGGCGAGCGCTGCATGGCGATCCCGCTCGTCGTCGCGATCGGCGATGAAACGGGCGACAAGGTGGTCGAAGGGCTGAAGGCCGAGATCGAGAAGATGAAGGTCGGCCCGGGCAACGGTGCCGGCGTCGACATGGGGCCGCTCGTCACGAAGCAGCATTTCGAGAAGGTGACGGGCTTCGTCGAAGCGGGCGTGGAAGCGGGCGCGACGCTCGTCGTCGACGGCCGCGGCGTGAAGGTCGACGGCCACGACGGCGGCTACTACCTCGGCCCGTGCCTGTTCGATAACGTGAAGCCCGGCATGCCGATCTACCAGCACGAGATCTTCGGGCCGGTGCTCGGCGTGATCCGCCTGAAGTCGCTCGACGAGGCGATGGCGCTGATCGACGCGCACGAATACGGCAACGGCACGTGCCTGTTTACGCGCGACGGCGAAGCGGCGCGCTACTTCGGCGACAACATCCAGATCGGCATGGTCGGCATCAACGTGCCGCTGCCGGTGCCTGTCGCGTACCACTCGTTCGGCGGCTGGAAGCGCTCGCTGTTCGGCGACCTGCACGCGTACGGCCCGGATGCGGTGCGGTTCTACACGAAGCGCAAGACGATCACGCAGCGCTGGCCGTCGGCCGGCGTGCGCGAAGGGACGGTGTTCAGCTTCCCGTCGAGCCGCTGACAATCGCTGACGCGCGTTCCGGCTGCGCGTGGCGCCTGCCGCCCGGCGGGTGTCGCCATGCAGCCGGCGCAAGCACGCCCAAGCCTGCCCCGATCCGCGATCGGGGCAGGCTTTTTTACGCGTGCCGCGGCCGTGCCGACACGCAACGCGTGGAACGAACGCTTACGGGGCGACCACGTGCCACACGTTCTTGAAATTGTCGCCGTTGCGATCGCCCTGTTTCATGTCCTTCGAGAAGAAGTACAGCGGCTTGCCCTTGTATGCCCATTGCGGGCTGCCGTCGTCACGCTTGACGATCGTGTAGGGGCCGACCGGTACGTCGGTCGCGCTGGCCTTGTACGGCGGCCAGAGTGTCTCGCATGGGCCCGAGCAGGCACTGGTGCCGCCGTTGGGCTTGTCCTTGTCGAATGCGTAGACGGTCATTCCGTTCGCGGCGACGAGCGTGCCGTTTTCGACTTTGGTGATCGAGCCTTGAGCCGAGGCTGAAACGGACGCCATGGCGAGCACGACGGAACTGACGAGCAGCACGGCTTTCATGGGTACCTCCTTATAGTCCGGTGGGCGGCGCGAATCGCGTGCACGGCCGGGCGTGCGCACGATCGCGGGGAATGGTGCCGGAACACGGCGCCGTGTCAGCCGGTGCGAGCGACGCGTAGTCGAATGGCGGCTGAACGGACGCCCTTCATTCACCATAGGCGGTTTTTGGCAGGGCTGCGAGAAGAACCGGGGGCGCATCGGCGGCGCGTAGGCCCCGCGCAACGGGGCGGCGGTTGCGCGCGCCGGACGGATTCGGGCCCGTTCAACGGCGATCGCGGTTGCGTTGCGCGCGCCGGTGCAGGGCGGTCAGCGAAACACCGGCGCCGACGCGAGCGCCGTCAGCACGGCCGGCATCGCGAGCGCGGCGGCGATCGTCTGGAACGCGGTGATGCCGGCCATTAGCGGCGCGTCGCCGCCGAGCTGGCGCGCCATGATGTACGACGAGGACGACGTCGGCAGCGCCTGGAACAGCAGCGCGATGGTCAGCGCGGCGTCACCGAGCCCGAACAGGCGGCCGGCCGCGAGCGTGACGAGCGGCATCGCGAGGAACTTGAAGGCCGACGCGACGCACATCGGCTGCAGCCATCCGCGCGCCGCATCGAATTTCAGTGCCGCACCCACGCACAGCAGGCCGAGGGGCATCGACGCGGCGCCGAGCGCGCGCACGGCCGGTTCGACGGCGGCCGGAAACCCGACGCCGGCGGCCTGCATCGCGATCCCGAGCGCGCAGCCGACGACGAGCGGATTCGACAGGATCTGACGCATGAGCGCCCATGCACCGAGGCGCGTTTCGCCGTAGCGCGCGAACACCAGCACGCACATCAGGTTCACGGTGGGGACGATCGCCGCGACGCACACGGCCGCGAGCGCGATCCCGTGCGCGCCGAACAGTCCGGCGGCGAGTGCCGTGCCGACATAGTTGTTGAAACGCACCGCGCCCTGGAACACCGACGTGAACCCGGCGCCGTCCACCTGCACGAACCGGCGGACCAGCAGCAGAAGCGCCGCGACGAGCACGGTCGAACCGACCAGCGCCGCCGCGAGCGGCAACACGGGCAACGATTGCAGCCGCGCATTCGCGAGACCGTCCGCGAACAGCGCGGGCAGCAGCACGTAGTAGCAAAGCCGCTCGGCGTGCGGCCAGAACGCATCGGCGATGAAGCCCGTGCGCCGCAGGCCGTGGCCGAACGCGACCAGCAGCGCGACCGGCGCGAGCGCGAGCAGGATCGGGCCGATCATCGGCGCGCCTTAAAGCAGGCCGGGCGGGCCGAACGGGACGGCCGGCAGGCGAAGCAGCGGAGCGAAGCGGGAATCCATTCGGCGGGCAACATGGCGGCGCGCAATCCAAAGAGTGACGATGCTGCCAAGTTAAACACGCGGATGGAGCAGGAATAATGGTTAATTATCGGGTGTTCAATGAGAAATTCTCATCGATGACGCGGTGATTTCGGCGCCCAGCGCACTTGCGAAACGCTCGGCCGGGCGCGACCGGTGTTCGAGCAGCACGACCGCGCGGCCCATCTGCGGCTGGCCGAACGGCAAGCGCGTGACGGGCGGCAGACGCGCGAGCGTCGAGTCGGGAAGCGCGACGATCGCCGCGCCGAGCCCGCGCGCGACCATGCGCGCGATCGTCTCCGCGCTGTCGAGCACCATCTCCTCGCGCACGCGCACGCCGATGCGGCGCAGCTCGGCGGCGATCATCCGGCCGGCCCACGCCTGCGCGTCGAAGCGGATGAACGGCAGCGCCTCGAGCAGCGTGCGCGCGTCGCGCTCCGCGTAGTGCGGCGGCGCGAGCAGCCAGAAGCGGTCTTCGTAGAGCGTGGTCCAGGTGAGTTCCGCCGGATGCGGGCGCACCGGGCGTGTCGTGATCGCCGCGTCGAGTTCGCCGGCCGCGACGCGGTTCGCCAGTTCGGCCGACATGCCGGCCGATACGTGCACGCGCAACGACGGATGCGCGTCGCGCAGCGCGAGCAGCGCATCGGGCAGCGGGCCGGACAGCGCGGTCTGGATCGCGCCGACCCGCAGGCGGCCGACGAGCTTCTTCTCGTCGCTCAGCGCATCGGGAATCCGGTCGACCATCGCGAGCACCTGCTCGGCCTGCGCGACGAGAATGTTGCCGGCTTCGGTGAGTACCGGCTGGCGGCGCGAACGGTCGAACAGCTGGACGTTGTATTCGCTTTCGAGCGTCTTGATCTGCAGGCTCACGGCGGACTGCGTGAGCCCGATCGCCTCGCCGGCGCGTGCGAAGGTCCGGTATCGGGCGATCGCGACCAGCGTTCTGAATGCGCGTAGTGACATGGACTCGGTGAGGTGGGCGGCCGGAGCCGGCACGCGGATTGCTCGATGATGCCGGCGGCGGCGCATGGACGGCACGCCGATCGCGCACCGATGGCCGCGGAAGCGGGCGTACGCAGCCCGCACGCTGGCGGACATCATGCCCGTGCGTGCGGAAACGGGCAACCGCGGCATTGGCAGGCCGACGCGAACAGCGTGGTGCGGTGCGGCGCGTGCCGCCCATACGTGTTTCATCGATGCCTCGGGGCGACGCGGGCCGTCGCGTTTGTCCCGGTCCTTCGCGGAGGGAACGATGCCTGACGACCCCGGTGATGTAGCCCGCGCGAGCTATCGCGCGTATGTCGACAAGGACCGCGACGCGATCGAAGCGCTGATCGCGCCGGACTTCCATTTCACGAGCCCGCTCGACAACCGGCTCGACCGCGACGCGTATCTGGCGCGCTGCTGGCCGAACAGTGCGATGCTCGCCGGCTTCGACTTCGTCGACGTTGCGGTGCACGGTGAATACGTGTTCGTCGTGTACGAAGCGGAAACGAGCGCCGGCCGGCGCTTCCGGAACGCGGAGCGATTGCGCGTGCGCGACGGGCGGCTCGTCGAGGCCGAGGTGTATTTCGGCTGGTATGTGCCGCACCAGGCGCCCGATGGCGGGTTCGTTGAATCGGGTGGTTGAGGGCGCCGCATCGGCGTGCCTAACCCGCCGCATTCTCTCCCAGCGCCTGAATGAACCGCGAAAACAGCTCCGGCTGAGACGAGATCCCGAGCTTCGCGTAGAGATGCCGCCGATGCACCTTCACCGTCTCCGGTGAAATCGCCAGCCGCTCCGCGATCGCCTTCGACGAATTGCCGCGCAGCACCATTCGCGCGATCGACATCTCGCGATCCGTCAGCACGCCCGCGCCGAAGCGCGCGAGCGCCTGCTCGACGCGCGCGCCGAGATCGTCGTCGGGCGTCGCGCGCGCGGCATCGCCCACCAGCCGCCAGTGCTGCCGGATCGCCGCGAGCACCCACGGCATCGCGGCCGTCAGCTTGCCGAGCGGCTCGACGTCGAAGCGCGTGGACGCGCCGAGCGACAACGACAGCAGCAGGTCGGGGTTCGGCCGCAGCAGGATCTGGATTTCGTCGTCGCCGACCGCATCGCGGAAGTAGCTCAGGAAATACTCGCTCTGCCGGAACAGGTCCGGCGCGACTTCCTCGAGCCGGTAGCAGCCGTCGGCGAGCCCGTCGTGCGCGGCCTGCAGGAACGGATCGAGCAGATATAACCCATTGAGGTAAAGCGGCACCGGCGACGCGCTGTCGGTGCCGCCCGTGTCGTACTCGTCGAGCACGAGCGGCACGCCGTCGCGGCCGATCGCGGTCGCGAGCGCGTTGTCGAACGGCGCCATTTCGTTGAGCAGCAGCACCAGGAACCGCCAGAAGCGCGGCTGGCCGAGATGATCGATTGCGCGGCCGAGCGCCTGGTGCATCGCGATTTCGGAGAAGAGTCGATCCATACCACCACCGGAGGGCGTAACACGAAGGGGGAATAGCGGTCCTGAATTTGGCTTCCTAGACTGCCACGCAATCAATCGGGCCCGAGTATGGGTGTTCAAAAAAACGGCGCAAAGGATCTGTCCGCACATGAAACGCGCAGGCGTAGTGCATAGGCAGACGGACCACAAGCACAGGAGAACGAAATGGCGATGATGTCGGAATCGACGGGCACGCTGCAAGCGACGCCTGCCACGGAAGACGCGCCGCGCGCGTTGTCGCAGACGCTCAGCGTGCGAGATGCGGTGATGATCACCGTGTCGGGCGTGACGCCTGCAAGCTCGATCTTCGTGATCGCGCCGTTCGCGATCCAGCAGGCCGGCAGCGGCGCGGTGCTGTCGTTCGTGCTCGGCGGCGTGCTCGCGCTCGCGTTCGCGCTCTGCTACGCGGAGCTCAGCGCCGCGCACCGCAGCGCGGGCGGCGAGTACGTGATGGCCAAGCGCGTGTTCGGCACGCTGCCCGGCTACCTGACTTTCATCACGGTGCTGTCCGTCAGCGTGTTCATCCCGGCCGTGCTCGCGAGCGGCGCCGCGCCGTACCTGAACAACGCGCTCGGCACGCACTTCGGCAATCAGTCGGTCGCGCTGACGATCGTGCTGCTCAGCTACGTGCTCGGCATGCTGAACATCAAGACGAATGCGTGGATCACCGGCGCGTTTCTCGTCGTCGAGATCGGTGTGCTGATGCTGATCGCGGGGCTCGGCTTCGGCTCGCCGCATCGCGGCGCCGAGGTGCTGGTCGCGCCGGTCGTCGCGAGCGGCAATGTGCTGGTGCCCGCCACGTTCGCGGCGATCGTGCCCGCGATCGGCACGGCGATCTTCTGCTACAACGGCTTCGGCTCCGCCGCGTATCTCGCGGAAGACTTGCGCGGCGGCAACCGCAACGTCGCGAAGGCGGTGATCTATTCGCTGCTGGTGATCCTCGTCGTCGAACTGATCCCGCTCACCGCGATCGTGCTCGGCGCGCCGTCGCTGACGGAGCTGACGAAGAGCGCCGACCCGATCGGCTATGTCGTGCGTTCGCTGAGCAACCCGGTGGTATCGCGCGTGGTCAGCGGCGGGATCTTCCTGTCGGTGTTCAATGCGATCATCGCGATCGTGATCACGATGGGACGCCTGCTGTACAGCAGTGGCCGGCATGCGCTCTGGTCGCGCACCTGCAACCGCGCGTTCTCGACGATCCATCCGCGCTTCGAATCGCCGTGGCTCGCGACGCTCGCGCTGGCGGTGCCGTCGTCGGGGCTGGTGTTCGTGTCGAGCCTCGACGAGCTGACCGCGTTCACGGTCGACCTGCTGCTGCTGATCTATCTGGTCGTCGGGCTGGCCGCGCTGGCGAGCCGGTTCGTGCGCCGCGACGTCGAACATCACTACCGGATGCCGCTGTGGCCCGTGACGCCGCTCGTCGCGGTCGCGGGCGCCGCGTACACGTTCTATACGACGCTGGCAACGGCGACCAAGCCGACCGACCTGATCATCATCGGCGCGCTGCTGGCGGCCGCGCTCGTGATGTATGCGGTCTGGGCGCGCCACAGCGACGCATTCCGCGCGCTCTGAACGCCGCATCGAAACCTCGCCATACCGAAACACCGAACCATTGAAACACGGGAGGAAATGCATCATGCGCACGAGGGATCTCGGCATCCGCATCGGACTCGGCACGCCGGGCCGTTTCAACGCGATCACGGACGTACCGGGCGTGCGGGTCGGACATTGCACGCTGAACGTCGAGAACGGCGACGCATCGATCCGTACCGGCGTGACCGTCATCGAGCCGCGCGCGGGCGCCGCGCACGATTCGCCGTGCTTCGCGGGCGTCCACGTGCTGAACGGCAACGGCGATGCGACCGGGCTCGAATGGATCCGCGAAGCCGGCCTGCTGACGACGCCGATCGCCTATACGAACACGCACAGCGTCGGCGCGGTGCGCGATGCGCTGGTCGCGAACGAACGCGAAGCGGCGGCCGGCCGCGTGTACTGGTGCATGCCGGTCGTGATGGAAACCTACGACGGACTGCTCAACGACATCTGGGGGCAGCACGTGAATGCCGCGCACGTACAGCGTGCGCTGGCCGCGGCGCAGTCCGGGCCGGTCGCCGAGGGTGGCGTCGGCGGCGGCACGGGGATGATCTGCCACGAGTTCAAGGGCGGCATCGGCACCGCGTCGCGGGTGGTGGCGGCCGACGCGGGCGGCTGGACCGTCGGCGCGCTCGTGCAGGCGAACTACGGGGTGCGTGAGATGCTGCGCGTGGCCGGCTATCCGGTCGGCGAAGTGCTGCGGCACGTGCATTCGCCGTTCCGCGCGCCCGATGCGCGAGGCGAAGCCGGGATGGGCTCGATCGTCGTCACGATCGCGACCGACGCGCCGCTGCTGCCGCACCAGTGCACGCGCCTCGCGCAGCGCGCGAGCGTCGGGCTGGCCCGTGTCGGCGGCGGCACGGAGGATTCGAGCGGCGACATCTTCCTCGCGTTTGCGACGGGCAACCACGGGCTGCCGGCCGCGAACTACGGCAGCAAGGGTGCGCCCACGACGGCCGTGACGATGGTGAACAACGACCATATCTCGGCGCTGTTCGCCGCCGCGGCGGAAGCGGTGGAGGAAGCGATCGTGAATGCGCTGCTGGCGGGGAGCGACGTCGAATCGCGCGGCGCGCGGGTCGAAGGGCTGGGGCAGGCGCGCTTGCTCGATGCGTTGCGCGAAGTGGGGTGGCGGCCGGGACGCGGCACCTGAAACGCGATGCGCCGCTTCAATCGAAGCGGCGCGGCGGGCAGGGTCGTTGCGGCGAGCGGTCGGCGCGTCGTGCGCGCGCGCATGCGATGCGTGTGAAGCATGCGATGCGTGCGCGGCGGGCCTGGCCGTGACGACGCGGCGTCATGCTCAGCTGCCGAAGTAGACGTTGCAGAAGCTGACGGGGCCGACGCATGCGTTCGGATCTTCCTGCTTCAATTGCGCACGATCGACGCGACCTGCGGCCTGGACGGCTTCGGCGCGGTTCGCCGGTTGCTGCGCGTGGTCGGCCGGCGCGGGCTGCGCGTGCGCGACAGCGGCGGTGAGCGACAGGGCAACGAGGGCGAGGTGCAGCGGCTTCATTTGAGTTTCTCCTGGGTCAGTGCCAGTCTCGCTGGCAGTGAGGAAACTATAGGCTCGCACTGCTTGAAGATTAATCGCCGCGGGCGCAGAGCTTATTTCCAATCGGAACAAGGATGACGTTGCGCGCGCATCGATCGTAGCCGACCGCCGTCGTCGATCAATGACGGTGGCGGTTGAACGGCGCGTCCTTGTCCAGCAGCGCGCTGCGGATGAAGTGCAGACAGCCGACGATGCGCTGCATGCGGTGGCGCTCGGCGGGCACCGCGTACCACGCATGCAGCGTGTGCTGCGCGGCGCGGATCGCCAGGTTCACGGATTTCAGCGTGCGCGCGTGGTGGACCGGCGTCGGATCGTCGAAGAAGCGCGGCAGTTCGCGCAGCACCGCATCGACCGACGCGGTCCAGCGCGTCGTCTGCGGTGGTTTCGATTCGCAGAACCCGTGCAGCTCGTCGCGCAGGTCGATCACCGCATGGCCGACCTCCAGGGTCGACAGCATCCAGCGCAGGGCGTCGCGATGCTGTCGCGTGCGCTTGACGAGCAGCGTGCGCAGCTGCGCCATCAGGTCGTGCGTGCTCGACTGGAAGCGCGCCGCGAGGCCCTCGCGCGTGCCTTCGCATGCGAGCTTGATCTGGCGGCGCAGATCGTGCGCGATGCGCGACGTGAGCCACGGCATGTGGGTCGGAAACACCACCGCGAACACGATCGAGCATGCAAGCATCGCGATGACGACGGCGAAGCCGTTGTTGACGAGCACCTCGGGGGTATACGCGATCGCGTTGTCGGGCCCCGCGAGCAGGCAGAAGAACACCGCGAAGCCGATCCCGTAACCGGATAGCCCCGGACGCATCGCGAGAAACGCGCCGAGGCCGAGCACCGGCGCGAGTGCCGCGCACAGCAGCGGAAAGCCGTCGATGTTCGGATACACGTAGCACAGAAACACATAGCCGACCGCCGTGGCGAAAGCGGCACCGACGGCCATCTGCGCGACGAACTTCGACGCGCGCGGCGAAGTCGAGCTCAGCGCGCACGCGATCGCCGTGGCGATCACGGCGAGCGAGCCGCTCGGCCATTCGGACGCGATCCAGAACGCACTCATCGCGCCGACGGCGACGAGCGTGCGCAGGAAGGCGAAGCCAACGAAGAATGAATTGGTCTTCACCGCGTAGTGCGTGACCGAGCGTTCGAACGCATGATCGTCGCGATCGAGCGATGCGTACGTGTCGGCATAGCCGACATACTCGCCGATAAAGCGATACATCAGCTCGATCGCGGTATCGAAGTCGAGCAGGCCGCCGGCCGCGTGATCCTCGATCGCGCGGCGCGACGCGCGGGCAGCCTTCGGCAACGCGCCGTGAAAGCGGCGCAGTTCGAGCAGCGCGCCGGTCGTCGACGCGATCCCGCGCTGCCGCTCGTCGCGCAGCGCGGTGATCCGCCGCGCGAGCCCGTCGATATGCGGCGCGAGGGCGTCGAGCACGGCGTCCGAGCGGTTCGCCCGCAAGCGTTTGACGAGCTGGTGCAGCGCATGCAGGCGTGTGCACGCGTTCATGAACTCGCTGTTCAGCCGCGCGAGCCGGCGGCTGCGCGCGCGAATGTGCGGATCCTCGAACGACGCGAACGCGCGATTGGCCTCGAAGCCGACGATCTCGTCGACGAAATCGGCGAAGCGCCGCTCGAAATCGCCGCGCGCGAGCTCGCCCGACAGCGCGCCGGCCGCGAAGGCCGGGAACTTCACGTGGCGGGCGGTCAGCGAGCGCATCAGCGCCTTCGCGGAGCTGAGCGGCAGGATCAGCGCGCTGACCGCACCGGAGCACGCGATGCCCAGCGCGACTTCCGCGGCGCGCGTGAGCGCGGACTGGAACAGCGTCTGCGGCGTCATCACCGCCGGCAGGCCGATCAGCGCGGCGGTATAACCGGCGAGCACGAACCCGTACCAGCGGAAGTGGCGGTTGCGCACCGCGAGCGCGATGCACACGCCGATCCACAGCGTGATGCCGGCCATGTACAGCTCCGGCTGCTGCGCGAACAACCCGCCGAGCGCGAGCGCGGCGACGAGGCCGGCCGCCGTGCCGAGCACGCGATAGAAGCTCTTCGCGAACACCATCCCCGACAGCGGCTGCATCAGCACGAACACGGTCGTCATCGCGGTGCGCGGCTGCGACATCTCGAGCCGCATCGCGATGCCCATCGCGAGCAGCGCGGCGAACACGGTTTTGGCGAGGTGCAGCCAGATCAGCCCGTCGCTCACGGCCCAGTCGCGCGCGGCGCCGCCGAGCGGATCGAGCCAGGCTCTCCATCGTGCGGGTTCGATGGACGGTCGCTCGATCGCAGGTTGTGGCTTCATGAAAAGGAAAGGGCGCGTGCGGTACCGCAGCGCGTCCGGACGGGTCCGTTCGACTGGTGAGGCGCCGATTGTAGGAGCGCGGCGCGCGGGCATTAACGCAGCTACGGGGAAACGATAGTTGCAGGCCGCGTAACAATCTGTCGCGTCCACTGGAGGAAAATGGCGGCTCCGCTACAGGTTTGCTCACACGAATGGATACCCTACAAAACATGCGGGTGTTTTCGCGCGTCGTCGAGACGGGCAGTTTCACCGCGGCCGCGCAATCGCTGAATTCGACGACGGGCGCGATGTCGCGCGCGGTGTCGGAGCTCGAGGCGCGCCTGCGCACCCGTCTGATGAATCGCTCGACGCGCCGTCTCGCGCTGACGTCGGCCGGCGAAAGCTATCTACGGCGCTGCCGGCAGATCCTCGCCGACGTCGATCGCGCCGAGGAAGAGGCAAGCTGCGCGCACGAGCGGCCGGCCGGCGTGCTGCGCATGCACAGCTTCGCGAGCGTCGGCCATCACTACGTGATGCCCGCGCTGACGCGCTATCACACGCAGTATCCGGACGTGTCGATCGAGCTGTCGCTGTCGCAGCGCATGCCCGACCTGTTCGACGGCACGAGCGACATGGCCGTCGTGACCGCGTCGTCGCTGCCCGATTCGGAACTCGTGTCGCACCTGCTCGGCTCGACCTTCAGCATCCTGTGCGCGTCGCCCGAGTACGTGAAGCGCCACGGCGCGCCGGCACGCCCGCAGGATCTCGGCGCGCACGCGTGCCTGACGCTCTGCACGCCGGCCTTCCCGACCCACGAATGGGTGCTCGAAGGCGCCGGGGGCGTCGAGCAGATCCATGTCGCCGGGCCGGTGCAGACCAATACGGCCGAGTCGCTTGCGCTCGCGATCCGCGACGGCATCGGGATCGGCATGCTGCCGCTGTATTCGGCGATCGACGCGCTGCGCGACGGCACGCTCGTGCGCGTGCTGCCCGAGCACATCCTGCAGAAGATGAATGTCTACGCGCTGTATCCGTCGCGCCGCTTCGTCGACGCGAAGGTGCGTACCTGGGTCGAGATGCTGCGGGCGCAGGTGCCGGGGATGATCGCGCGCGACGTCGAGATGCTGAACGCGATCGACCGCGAATCACAGGCCGCCTGACGGCGAATACGGAAAGAAACAGCATGGCAGCGTGCCGGACGGCGCGCTGTCTGTCCGGCCGCGTCATCACGGGCCGGTTCGCGCGGTATCCGCCGCGCCCGCAGGTCACATGTCATGCGGGCGCGGCGTTGCCGCATGCATTCACAGCGCGGGCTTCGCTGCCACGCCCGATTCGGTTGCGCCCGCACCGGCCGGGCCATAGGCGGTTTGCGCGGCCTTGTGCTCGGCGAGCCGTTTTGCCGCCAGGCGCTCCTGCGCGGCCATGATGTCGTCGGGATAGTTGCCGGCGTCGCCGAGCGACGGGTTGTAGCCGACCGATTCGAGGTCATAGAGCTCCTGCAGCACCTGTGCGCGCGTGACGGGCGACTTTGCGGACTGCGCGAACGACAGGGCCGGTGCGGCGAGCAGGACGGCAGCGGCGGCGGTAACGACGAGCGATTTCACGATGTTCTCCTGTAGACGGGGGTGAGGCCGGTTCAGCGATCGATGCGCGATCCGAACCATCGACGCCAGTCTATGCAGCGCATGCGGCCACAAAAACCCCGATTCCAGGCAGGCTGCTTTCCAGATGGCACAACATTGGCGCACGTCGCCGTGTCGACCCGACTCGTGCGCGGCGACACGGGCATGGCCGGCGGGCGACGCGTCGTCGCGTCACGCGGATCGGCGGTCAGAAGCGCGTGCGCATGCCGATCGTGCCGACGATCTGGTTCGCGGTGCTCGATGCGCCGCCCGACGTGTTGATGAACGCCTGGTAGCCGCGGCCCGATGCGTGCTGGTACATCGCTTCCGCGTACAGGTCGGTGCGGCGCGACAGCTTGTACACCGCCTGCAGGTCGACCTGGTGCCACTTCGGATCGGTGCCGTGCTTGCTGTCGGGGTTCGACACGCTGGCATCCGTGTACACGTAGGCCGCGCCGAGGCTGACGGCCGGCGTCACCGCATAGCGCACGTTCACGTCGTAGTTGTTGAACGCGACCTGGCCGGTGGAGCCGAACGAGCCCGAGTTGTCGTACTGGGAACGCGTATAGACGAAGCCGACCGTCGCCGGACCGAACCCGTAGCTGACCCCGCCGCCGTACGTGCGCATGCGGTCCGCGCCCACCGACCAGCCGCCCTGGCTCACGCTCTTTGCTTCGGCCACGTCGGTCGCGCCGGGGCTCACGCTCGTCGAACCCTTCGTGCCGTTCATCTGCAGGTACGCGCCGGCCAGCTTCAGCGGGCCGTTCGTGTAGCTCGCCGCGACGCTGTACGCGCGGTTGCCGGCGAAGTTCGTCGAGTTCGAGAAGCCGTACAGCGCGCCGACCTTGAAGCCCGCGATCGTGTCGCTCGTGTACTTGACCGCGTTGTTGATGCGCACCGAGTGGTTCAGGTTGTCGTTGTCGAACGGATGCGCGAAGCCCGTATCGCCGAAGTCGCCGGCCGTCGCGGACAGCGGCGCGACGAAGTCGACCATCGTGTCGTACTGGCGGCCGAGCGTCAGCGTGCCGTAGCCGCTGCGGTTCAGGCCGACGTATGCATGGCGGCCGAACAGCTTGCCGTCCTGGCCGAGCGCGCCGTTGTTCGCGTTGAAGCCGTTCTCCAGCACGAACAGCGCCTTCAGGCCGCCGCCGAGGTCCTCGGTGCCGCGCAGCCCGAAACGGCTGCCGTTGATCGTGCCTGTGGTCATCCGCCACTGGGCCCCGCCGTTCACGTTGTTGGTGTACGCGATGCCGGCGTCGATCAGGCCGTACAGCGTGACCGAGCTCTGCGCGTGCGCGAGCGGGGCGAAGAGTGCGGTGGCGGAGGCGGCGGCAATCAGGGTTTTGTTCATGTAATGCTCCTGCGTGTGGGACGGTGATCAAAGTTCGGCGCAAGTGTAGGGGCGCGTCCGTCCGATTCCGGCAGCCGGCGCGCGAGCACACCCTTGCGAGCCGCGCAAGAGTGCGTCATACGGTGTTCACAAACCGGCGCGGCCGCCGGATGCCGTGCGTTTTCGCGGAAGGCGCGGTGCGTGACGTGCGATCGCCGGGCATGCCGTGTCGCGCATTGACAACACGCGCGCAGGCGGCGCGGGAGTTGATCGCCGCACCGCGCACGGGGAGAATGAGCAGTCCCATGCCGGAACAAGGAGACATCGATGACTACGCATCACCGTCCGTCCTTCAGTGCCGCGCTCTGCTACCGCGACCCGAAAGCCGCGCTCGCATGGCTCGAACGTGCATTCGGTTTCGAGCGCTCGCTTGTCGTCACCACACCGGACGGCAACATCGCCCATGCCGAAATGAAATTCGGTGACGGTGTCGTGATGATCGGCGGCACGTGGGCCGACTTCATCGCATCGCCGGAAGACACGGGCGACCGGAATACCCAGCACGTCCATGTGCATCTGCCCGACGACGCGGACATCGATGCGCACTGCGAACGCGCACGCGCGGCCGGCGCGGAGATCCTGCAGGCGCCGGCCGATGCGTTCTACGGCGATCGCATGTATCGCGCGCGTGACCCTGGCCGCCACGTATGGACGTTCGGCAAGCACGTGCGCGACGTGACGAACGACGAGATGAGCGCGGCCACCGGCCTGAAGATCGAGGATTTCCGCTGAATGCCGGACCCGCTGCCCGAACCGGATTTCCCCACCACGCGGCGCGCTGGCGCCGCATGACGCCAGGACCACCATGAATCTCTTCAATGCACGCCTGCGCGGTCGCGACGGGCTCTTCACGATCGGCATCGACGGCGACAGGATCGCGCGGATCGACGCGCAAACCGCGCCGGTCGCGCCTGCCGGCGCCGACGATATCGACGCCGGCGGCCGTGTCGCGATACCGCCGCTCGTCGAGCCGCATATCCATCTCGATGCGGTGCTCACGGCCGGCGAGCCGGCCTGGAACATGAGCGGCACGCTGTTCGAGGGGATCGAGCGCTGGTCCGAGCGCAAGGCGACGATCACGCACGAGGACACCAAGACGCGCGCGCATGCGGCGATCGGCATGCTGCGCGATCACGGCATCCAGCACGTGCGCACCCACGTCGACGTCACCGATCCGACGCTCGCCGCGCTGAAGGCGATGCTCGAAGTGAAGGACGAGGCGCGCGGGCTGATCGACCTGCAGATCGTCGCGTTTCCGCAGGAAGGCATCGAGTCGTTCGACGGTGGCCGCACGCTGATGGAGCAGGCGATCGATCTCGGCGCGGACGTCGTCGGCGGGATTCCGCATTTCGAGAACACGCGCGAGCAGGGCGTCAGCTCGATCCGCTTCCTGATGGAGTTGGCCGAGCGCACCGGCTGCCTCGTCGACGTGCACTGCGACGAGACCGACGATCCGCATTCGCGTTTTCTGGAAGTGCTCGCGGAAGAAGCGCGCGCCCGCGGCATGGGCGCGCGCGTGACGGCGAGCCACACCACTGCGATGGGCTCGTACGACAACGCGTACTGCTCGAAGCTGTTTCGGTTACTGAAGCGTGCCGGGCTGAACTTCGTCTCGTGCCCGACCGAGAGCATCCATCTGCAGGGGCGTTTCGACACGTTTCCGAAGCGGCGCGGCGTCACGCGCGTCGCGGAGCTCGATCGCGCGGGCCTGAACGTGTGCTTCGGGCAGGATTCGATCAAGGACCCGTGGTATCCGCTCGGCAACGGCAATATCCTGCGCGTGCTCGACGCCGGCCTCCATATCTGCCACATGATGGGCTACGAGGACCTGCAGCGCTGCCTCGACTTCGTGACCGATCACAGCGCGACGACGATGCATCTCGGCGACGGTTACGGGATCGCGGTCGGGCGCCCGGCAAACCTGGTCGTGCTCGACGCGGACAGCGACTACGAAGCGGTGCGCAGGCAGGCGAAAGCCACGCTGTCGGTTCGCCACGGGAAGGTGATCATGCGGCGGGAACCGGAGCGCGTCACGTATCCGGAATGACGGGGCGCATGGGAGGCGGCACGCGCCGCCGTGCGGCGCCTTCACTCATTCATTCGTCAAATACATGAGTTGATCAGAAAAATACGTTTGTCTCATGATCGGCCGACGCCTACGATGCGGTCCTGACGGCGGCGTGCATGGTGCGCGCCGTCTTGTCGATCCTCGTTCGCCGACCTCATGCGCTTCGACCTCCCGTCCGCTCCCGCGTCTTCTGCGCCGTCCGTCAGCCCGTTCGCGCGGATGGCTGTCGTCACCATCCTGACCGGCATCGGCGCGGGCTTCGGCGGGATGCTGCTCGCGCTGCTGCTGCACGCGATCCAGCATGTGGCCTACGGCTACAGCCTGTCGCACGTGGTCGGCACCCAGAGCTTCCTCACGGGCGTGACCCTGGCCGACCCGTTGCGCCGGCTCGCGGTGCTCGTCGTCTGCGGGCTCGTCGCGGGCGGCGGCTGGTGGGCGCTCTACCGGTACGGCCGGCCGCTCGTCAGCATCCGCCGGGCGGTGCGGGCGGCCGATCCGCGGATGCCGTTCGTCAGCACGACGGTTCACGCGCTGCTGCAGATCGTCACCGTCGCGCTCGGTTCCCCGCTCGGTCGCGAAGTCGCACCGCGCGAGATCGGCTCGCTGCTGGCCGGGCAGCTCGCGCACCGTGCGGGGCTCACGTCCGCCGACTGCCGGCTGATGGTCGCGTGCGGCGCGGGCGCCGGCCTCGCGGCCGTCTACAACGTGCCGCTCGGCGGCGCCGTGTTCGTGCTCGAAGTGCTGCTCGGCACGTTCGAATTGCGCGCGCTGGTGGTGGCCGTCGTCACGTCGGCGATCGCGGCGGCTGTCGCATGGATCGGCCTCGGCAACGAACATCAGTACACGGTGCCTGCGTTCGTGCTGAGCACGCCGCTGGTCGCGTGGTCGATCGTCTGCGGGCCGCTGTTCGGTTTCGCCGCATACGGCTTCGTGCGGCTCACGACCCGTGCGCGGGCGGATGCGCCGAAGGGCCGGCTGCTGCCTGTGCTCGCGCTGGTCAACTTCGCGGTGATCGGTGTGCTCGCGATGGGGTTTCCGCAACTGCTCGGCAATGGCAAGGGGCCGGCTTCACTGGGTTTCGACGGCACGCTGACGATCGGCGTCGCGGCGACGCTGCTCGTGCTGAAGGTGCTGATCGAGGCGGGCAGCCTGCGTGCGGGCGCGGAGGGCGGGCTGCTGACGCCGGGTCTCGCGAACGGTGCGCTGCTGGGCGTCGTGCTCGGCGGGCTGTGGGGCCTCGTGTGGCCGGGCGCGTCGATTGGCGGGTGCGCGCTGATCGGCGCGACCGCGTTTCTTGCTGCGTCGATGCAGATGCCGATCACGGCCGTCGTGCTGCTGCTCGAATTCACGCGCGTGAATCACGACAGTCTCGTGCCGATGCTGCTGGCCGTGGCTGGGTCGCTCGTGGCGTATCGTTTCGCGCAGCAGCTGGCCGAGCGGCGCGCGAATGCGATCGCGACGGTCGGCACGCCGGAGACGGCGGCGGCGGCGACCCACTGACCAGCGCCGTCATCCGTCAACCGAAGTCATCCGCACGGGCGGCCCGCCGGGGCTGCCCGACGACGTTTTTCTTCCCGTTTCCTCGCCTGTTCTCGCGCGTATCGCCGCCTGATCACGATGGTGCGCACCCCAAAGCGCGTCTTTCGGTTCTGTGCAAGAATCCGCGCGTTTCCGCGCCACCGAACAACGAACCATACGCGCGCGGATGTCCCTATCAGGAAACGAGGAGCTCAAGTTGGTCCAACGCATTTCCCGCTTTTTCACGCAGGTGGTCCACCGCGTGCTGCCCGACCCGTTGATTTTCGCGATCCTGCTGACGATCGTCACGTTCGCGCTCGCATTCGGCCTCACGCCGACCACGCCGGTGCAACTCACGACGATGTGGGGTTCAGGCTTCTGGAACCTGCTCGCGTTTTCGATGCAGATGGTGATGATCCTCGTCACCGGCCACGCGCTCGCGAGTTCGCCGCCGGTGCGCCGCCTGCTCGTTGCGCTCGCAAGCACCGCGCGCACGCCGGGGCAGGGCGTGATGCTCGTCGCGTTCGTCGGCGCGCTCGCCTGCGCGATCAACTGGGGCTTCGGCCTCGTGCTCGGCGCGATGCTCGCGCGCGAAGTCGCGCGCCGCGTGGCCGGCAGCGACTACCGGCTGCTCGTCGCGTCCGCGTACATGGGTTTCCTGAGCTGGCACGGCGGGCTGTCGGGTTCGGTCCCGCTCGTCGCCGCGACGAAGGGCAATCCGATGGAAAAGACCATCGGGCTGATTCCTGTGTCGGACACGATCTTCACCGGCTACAACGCGTTCATCACGATCGGGCTGATCGTGATGCTGCCGTTTCTCGCGCGGATGATGATGCCGAAGCCGGGCGACGTCGTCAGCGTCGATCCGGCGCTGCTCGCGGAACCGCCGAGCGTCGAGCGCCAGCTCGGGCCCGACGCGACGTTCGCGGAACGGATGGAAGAGAGCCGCGCGCTATCGGTCTTCGTTGCGGCGCTGTGCGCGGCGTTCCTCGTGCTGCGTTTCATGCAGAAGGGCTTCGCGCTCGACATCGACACCGTGAACCTCGCGTTCCTCGCGGCCGGCATCCTGCTGCACCGTACGCCGATGGCCTATGCGCGCGCGGTGGCCGGCGCGGCGCGCGGCGCATCGGGGATCATGATTCAGTTTCCCTTTTACGCGGGCATCCAGGCGCTGATGGATCACTCGGGGCTCGCGGGCGTGATCACGAAGTGGTTCGTCGATATCGCGAACGTGCATACGTTCCCGCTGCTCGCGTTCCTCAGCTCGGCCGTGATCAATTTCGCGGTGCCGTCGGGCGGCGGCCACTGGGTCGTGCAGGGCCCGTTCGTGATGCCGGCCGCGCAGGCGCTCGGCGCCGATCTCGGCAAGGCCGCGATGGCGATCGCCTACGGAGAGGCGTGGACCAACATGGCGCAGCCGTTCTGGGCGCTGCCCGCACTCGCGATCGCCGGGCTCGGCGTGCGCGACATCATGGGGTACTGCGTGACGACGCTGCTGTTCTCTGGCGTGGTGTTCGTCGCAGGGATGTATCTGTTCTGACCGAACGCGGCGCGATGCAGGCGGGGCGGCCCGCCGCATCGCGCCGGCTTGAATCGCGCGTACGTTCAGCCTTGCGATCGCGCAGCGGGCCGCTCGTGCCCGTGGCGCAGCGCGAGACTCGCGAACGCGGCGACGACGAGCGCCGCGGTGAGCAGCGTCAGTCCGTTCTTCGCATTCCCGGTCGCCTGTTCGATCGCGCCGACGACGGTCGGGCCGACGAAGCCGCCGAGCAGGCCGCACGTGTTCACCAGACCGAGACCGCCGGCCAGCGCGCTGCCGGCGAGTCGCGACGCCGGAAACGTGAACACGATCGACTGCACGACGAAGAACATCGACGCGGCGATGCATACGCAAGCGAGGCCGGCCACCGGCGACGCGTTGGCGGCACCCACCATTCCGGCCGCCATCACGATGAGCCCGACGCACAGGATCCGGCGCGAATGATGCGACTCGCGCGCGAAGCGCGGCAGGGTTGCGGCGCCGAGTGCGGCGGCGAGCCAGGGCAACGCGCTCAGCAACCCGACCGTGAACGGCGAAAAGCGCCCCGATGCGCCGATGATGCTCGGCAGGAAGAAGATCACCGTGTAGATCGTCAACTGGTGGCAGAAGTACACGAAGATCGCGAGCCAGATCTGCGGATCGCGCAGCGCGGCGCCGAACCGGTGGCCGCCGTGGGCGGCGACCCCGGCATCCTGTTCGGCTGCCAGCGCGCGTTCGAGTGCGCGGCCGGTTTCCGGGGCGAGCCACGGTGCGCTGCTCGGGCGGTCCGGCAGGCGCGTCCAGACGACGAAGGCGAGCAGGATCGCCGGAATCCCTTCGACGACGAACAGCCATTGCCAGCCGTGGAAGCCGAGCGTACCGTCGAGTTCGATCAGCGCGCCGGCCAGCGGCCCGCCGACGATGTTCGCGATGCACACGCCGAGCAGGAAATAGCCGGTCGCCCGCGCACGCTCCTCGCGACCGAACCAGTACGTGAGATACAGCATCACGCCCGGAAACAGTCCGGCTTCGGCGGCGCCGAGCAGCAGGCGCATCACGTAGAACGACGTCGGGCCGCTGACGAACGCCATCGCGACCGACAACGCGCCCCACGTGATCATGATCCGCGTGATCCAGAAGCGCGCACCGACGCGATGCATGATCAGGTTGCTCGGGATCTCGAACAGCGCATAGGTCAGGAAGAACAGGCCGGCGCCGAGCCCGTAGGCCGCGGATGAAATGCCGAGATCGACGCCCATCGAGTGCTTCGCGAAGGCGATGTTGGTGCGGTCGAGGAAGCTGATCACGTAGGCGGCGATCAGCAGCGGCATGAGCTTGCGGAACAGCAGCCGGTTCAGCGACGCGCTTGCGTCGCCGGTCGCGGAAGGGAGGATCTGGGCGGGCTGAGTGGACATGCGGACGACTCCGGTAAAGGCGAACGGGCGCACACGGCAAGCACGGCGCGCTGCGTTCGGCAGAGGCCGCTGCGTCGCGCGCAGCGGAGGGGCAGACGACGGAGCCGCGCCGGCGGCGCTCGGGCGGGAGCGGGGCGATCAAGGGCGTCCTGGCGCCGGCCGGCTCGGGCCGGCGCCTTGTCTCTGCGCTTGCGGGTCCTGGTGTTGGGCGGGTATCGGGCCGACTCGGCGGTCAGAACCGGACCGCGTCGCCACCCTTGAGCTGGAGCATCGCGCGCGCCTCGGCCGGCGTCGCGATCTCCAGCGACAGTCCCTCGAGCACCTGCCGCATTTTCAGTATCTGCGCGACGCTCGATTCGGCGAGCTGGCCGGGCGCGATCCACAGCGAATCCTCGAGTCCGACCCGCACGTTCGCCCCCTGTGCGGCGCCGATCGTCGCGAGCGGAATCTGGTTGCGGCCCGCGCCGAGAATCGACCACACGTAGTCCTGGCCGAACAGGCGGTCTGCCGTGCGGCGCATGTGCATCAGGTCTTCAGGGTGCGCGCCGATGCCGCCGAGCAGGCCGAACACGCTCTGCACGAAGAACGGCGGCTTCGCGAGCCCGCGGTCGACGAAGTGCGCAAGGTTGTACAGGTGCGAGATGTCGTAGCACTCGAACTCGAACCGCGTGCCGTTCGCGCCGCAGCGCGTGAGGATCGTCTCGATGTCGGCGAACGTGTTCTTGAACACCAGGTCGCGGCTCTTCTCGAGATGTTCGCGCTCCCACGGATGCTTCAGTTCGCGAAAGCGCTCGAGCATCGGATAGAGTCCGAAGTTCATCGAACCCATGTTCAGCGACGCGATTTCGGGCTGGAAATGCAGCGCGGGCTGCAGCCGTTCGTCGACGGTCATGTGCGGGCTGCCGCCCGACGTGAGATTGATCACCGCGTCGGTCTGCGCCTTGATGCGCGGCAGAAATTCGGCGAACACGGCCGGGTCCTGCGTGGGCTTGCCGTCCGACGGGTTGCGCGCGTGCAGATGCAGGATCGCGGCGCCGGCCTGCGCGGCCGCGACGGCGGCCGTCTCGATCTGATGCGGGGTGACGGGCAGGTACGGCGACATCGACGGCGTGTGGATCGCGCCGGTCGGCGCGCAGGTGATGATGACTTTGCGAGCGTTTGCCACGAATGGATTCCTTACGATGAGCGATGCAGGAGGCGTCAGAGCACTTCGACGTTGCCGCAGACGGAAATCGCCTGCCCGGTGATGCCGTGCCCGCCCGGCGAGCACAGGAACAGCGCGGTCGCGGCGATTTCGGCCGGATCCGTCATGCGCCGCAGCGAGATCTTGTCGAGATAGCGCTTCTCCATCTCGTCGTAGCCGATGCCGAGCTGCTGCGCGCGTGCTTCGATCACGCGGCGCATCCGCGGGCCGCGCACGATGCCGGGCTGGATCGCGTTCACGCGGATGCCGAGCGGTCCGAGCTCGATCGCGAGGCTTTTCACGAGACCGACGACGGCCCACTTGGTCGCCGCATAGGGCGTGCGGAACGCGTAGCCGAGCCGCCCCGCGACCGACGACAGCGCGATGATCGCGCCGCCGCGCTTCGCGTCACGCAGGAGCGGCACCGCGCGCCGCGCGAACTGGAATTGCGCGTTCAGGTTGATCGCGACCGTCTGCTCCCACTGCACGGGGTCGATTTCGTCGATGCCGCCCGTGGGGCCGGCAATGCCTGCGTTATTGACGAGCACGTCGAGGCCGCCGAGCGTTGTCGATATGTCCGCGAACACGCGCTCGACCGCGGCCGGATCGGATACGTCGGCGAGCGTCGCACTGATCGCGGCGCGCGACGGCCGGTCTGCCAGCGCCGCGATCGCGGCTTGCGACGCATCGCACACGTGGACGCGCGCGCCGCATTCGGCGAACGCGTCGGCGATCTCGAGACCGATGCCCGACGCGCCGCCCGTCACGAGGACGCGCAGGCCGTCATAGGGTTTCAGCAGATCGGAAGCTGTCATGCCGGGTTGTCTCCATCGTTGAAGTTATCGGATGCGGCGCGCCTCGGGGGCTGCTTGCCGCGGAAGGTGGCCGCTACGGCTTCGCGTTCGCGCGCCGCGGGGTCTGCTCGGCCCGCAGCGTTTCGGCGAGATCGTGCGCGGCGCCGCCGATGTCGAGCGCGATGCCGGCACGTACGCCGGTGCCGTCGCGCCGTTCGAGCGCGTCGACGATCGCGCGGTGCGCATCCATCGAGCGCCGCATGTGCGGGATATCGAGCGCGACCATGTTGAGGAACGGCCCGACGCGCATCCACAGGTTCTCGACGATCGCGAGCGTGCTTTCGCTCGCGCCGTGCGCGTAGATCGCGCTGTGGAACGCGAAATTGCTCTGCAGGTAGGCGCGCGAACGGCCGGCCTCGACCTGCGCCTGCATCGTTTCGCAGGTCTTGCGCACGGCGGCAATCTGCGCGTCGGTCATCCGTGCGCACGCGCGTTCGGCGATGCATCCTTCGAGCGCGATCCGCACGTCGCGTAGTTCGTCGAGCATGTCGAGCGTCATCGGCGGCACGACGAGCGCGCGATTCGGGCCGTCGACGAGCGCGCGTTCGGCGCGCAGCCGCGTGAGCGCCGCGCGCACGGGCATCGTCGACGAGCCGACCGCCTCGGCGACGCTGCGCAGGCTCAGCGCCTGACCGGGCGCGAAACGGCCGCTCATCAGCGCTTCGCGCAGTTGCTGGTAGACCTTGTCGGCCATCGTTTCCGATTCGATGACTTTCAGTGCGGGCGGGACGATACGGGGTGCCAAGGCCGGGTTCTCCTGGGTTTGATCTGCGATCTGTGATCACACTTGCGATGGCAAAGTGTTGTCGATGGAGGCCGGTGGCGTCAAGGAGTTCGAGGTAGGGGAAAACGCGGGGCGCGAAGCGGCGTGTCGCCCGTATCATCAAGAACGCGGCGCGATGTGACGGGGCACACGTCAATCACGAGTTAATTCCGTTTCACTGTTGATAGTGAGGAAATATTCGCCATAAGACCCAATGTCTGGGAATTATGGTTCTTGAGCGTGCTAACGCGTTAGCTCTATAATATTGTGAGTTATGTGACATATGGCGACATAAGACACGCTATGTTGGAATTAAGCTTTCGCAAGCCCGATGAAATCGTCACGCTGCTTTGCGAGCGGCTTCGCATGGAGCGTTTGGCGTTGCAACTCACCCAGGCCGACGTGGCCGCGCGTGCCGGCGTCGGCGCGAATACCGTGTCCAACCTGGAAGCCGGACGCAATGTGAGCCTCGAAACGGTCATTCGTGTAGCCATGGTTCTTGGACGAAGCAAGGAACTCGAAGCGCTGTTCCTGCCGAAGCTGGATAGCCTGGAAGACGTTCACCGGTATGAAAAGAGCGCCAAACGTCAGCGCGTCAAGAGGACGACGAGCAATGATTGAGCGGGTCGATGTCTACTACGACGGCTGGGGGGAGCACCGGCTGTGGGGATCGCTGGTCTCGACGACGGCCATCACGGGGCGCCCGTTGATCGTATTCGAATATAGCGATGACGCACGCAAGAGGGGACTCGAGCTGTCGTCTTATGCACTCCCGGTGCATGGGAGCAGGCTGCGCAAGGATTTTCCGTCCCATCAGCTAGGGCTGCCCGGGCCTGTCTATGACGCGCTGCCCGACGGATGGGGCATGTTGCTGATGGATCGGTTGTTCAAACGCCGCGGCCTCAACGCGGCACGCATCGGGCCGCTGGAGCGGCTGGCTTACATTGGCAACCATGCGATGGGGGCCATGTCGTTCGAGCCCGTCGCGCCCGAGATCCAGGAGCCGCAGCCGAATATTCCTCTGGATCGGCTCGCGGCCGAGGTACAGGAAGTCCTCGATGGTGAAGGCGGAGCATTCCTTCATCAGTTGCTGCAGGTCGGCGGTTCTCCGCAAGGCGCCAGGCCGAAGGCGCTGGTCTATCGCGATCCGCGCTCCGGCAGCTTTACCACGGCCGCCGCGGCGGGTTTTGAAGCGTGGCTGGTCAAGTTCCCGGCGCGGCAAGAGCATCCCGAGGTGTGCGCTATCGAGATGGTCTACGCCGAGTGCTTGCGCATGTGCGGCATCGAGACCCCGGACACATTGCATTTCGATTTGCCTGGCGGGATGGCGGCATTTGCGTCCAGGCGTTTCGATCGACGGGACGGTCTGCGCGTGCCCATGCAAAGCGTTGCCGCGTTTACCGGTGCCGATTACAAAACGCCGGGTGCGCTGGATTACGTGAATTTCCTGCGTGCGACTCACATGTGCACCAATGATGTCCGGGAGAAGGCGCGGGCGTTCGAGCGGGCGGTCTTCAACGTCGCGTTCAACAACCGCGACGATCATCCCAAGAACTTCGCGTACATCATGGCGCGATCCGGCGAGTGGAAGCTCGCGCCGGCCTACGACGTGACCTTCTGCGAGGGACCGGGCGGTTATCACCAGATGGACGTCATGGGCGAGGCCCTGCAGATCGACCGAGCGGCATTGCTCGGGCTGGCAAAGGAGGCGGAGATTTCCGCCGCGGCGGCCGGGGACATGATCGACCGCATGTGCTCGGTGGCCAGCCGGTTGTCGGCCATTGCGAGGCGCGACTATCAGGGGACCATTACCGAAGATACCCTGATGTACATTCAGCGTCGGATCGACGAGAACGTTGCGCTGCTCCGTTAGTGCAACGGCGACTGCTCAGCGTGCCGGCTCGTCGGTCAGCGTACCGAGAAACGCCACGATATCCTTGATGTCCTGCTCGGTCATCGCGGGCTTGTCGCCGGGCTTGCGATCGAACGGCGCATCGGTCACGTCGACGTTCGCGCGGTACTTCGGCGGAATATCGTCGTATTCGTCGACCTTGCCGTCCGCGCCGCGCGAATAGAACTTCTGCGGCGAGATGCTGCGCTCGTTGTAGAACGCCATGACCTGGTCGAGCGTATGGAACACGCCGTTGTGGAAGAACACCTGGCGCGTCGCCGCGTTGCGCAGCGTCGGCGTGAGGAACATCCCGCAATACTGCGTCTGGTCCTTCAGGTCCTCGCGGAACGGCCCGCACACGCCGAGATCGTGGAACGCCGGGTTGCGGTTCTGCGCGAGCGCCTGGTTGCGCGGCGCGCCGAGCGCTTCGTACTGGTAGTCGGTCAACATCGGCGGCAGGCCGTCCTTGCCGGGTTTGGACAGATGGCAGCCCGCGCAATTCGCCTTGTCCGGATCGTTGAAGAGCCTCAGCCCGCGCAACTCGGCCTGCGTCAGGCGCGCGCGGCCCTCGAGCCAGCGATCGTACTTGCTGTTGTACGGATGGAACGACGGATCCTCGACCTGATACCGCGCGATCGCGAACATCGCCTCCGACACCAGAAGCTGCGGGCTGGAGAACACGCGCGCGCCGAACAACTGCTCGAACTGCGCGCGATGCGACGACTGCGCGAGCTTGCGCGCGACATCGTCGATGCTTGCATTCGCCATCTCGACCGGATTCAGCAGCGGTCCGAACGCCTGCTGCTGCAGCGTATCGGCGCGGCCATCCCAGAACATCCCGCCCTGCGGCACGAGCTGCGGCGCGGCCGACGTGCCGGCCACCTTCTGCGCCTTGACGACGCCGGCCGCGGAGGCGGCCTGCTGCGCGACGCTCGGCGCGGCGTCGTTTTCGCCCGCATCGGGGCCGATGCTGAAATTCGGCTGGCGGTACAGGTACATCAGCGACGGCGGCGGACGGTAACCCTGCTGCGTCATCGCGAGGCCGCCCGGCTGCACGTCGAGCCCGTTCGGCGGCCCGTATGCATGATCGGGGCTGTGGCACGACGCGCACGACTGCTTGCCGGATGCCGACAGCGACGGATCGGCGAACAGTGCACGACCGAGCTGCGCGACCGCGGACAGCGGCTGCGCGGCCGGGCGCTGAAGCACGACCGGATGCGCATTCGCGCCCGTCCAGTCGGCGACGACGTCGCCGATCGCCGCCGGCGTACGGGCCGGAAACGCGATCGCGAATGCGCCGTAGCCGAGCACGGCCGCGCCGAGCACGAACGCCGCGCGGCGCAGCACGCGGGCAGGGGAGCGCGGCGCGGCGGCGCCGGATGCGTCGGGAGACGGGAACGCGGGACGAGCTGTCATGCTGGCGGTCGAAAGTCGGGCGCGGCGTAAAGGCGGCGCGTTAAATGGAAACGGCCGGCGCACGATGCGCCGGCCTGCTGCTGCTTGCTGTTACCGGTCAGGCAATACTGGTCAGATCGACGGTGCCGCGCTCAGCACGGTGCCTTGCGTCGGATCGAGATACAGCGGCGCCGTATTCGGCTTCGACGAGAAGTCGAACAGCCCGCGCAGGTCGCCCGCCGTCGCATCGAACGAACCGCCGCCGATGCGCTGGCCGCCGAGCCAGTTGTCCTCGATGAAGCGCACGACGGACGCCTGGTCGATCATCGTGTGGTCGACGTAGTTCTGCTTCGCATACGGCGAGATCACGACCAGCGGAATGCGCACACCCGGACCGCAGCGGCCGTTCACGGTGCCGCCGTTCACGCCGGTGGTGCCGCCCGAGCCGCATGCGCCGTTGCCGTTCACCTGGTCGACCGCATCGGACGACGCGCGGGTCGGCGCCGTGTAGGCGTGGTCGTACCAGCCGTCGGAGTCGTCATAGGTGACGATCACGGCCGTGTTCTGCCAGTCCGGCTGCTGCTGCAGGAAGTTGACGACCTTCGTCACGAACGCCTGCTCGTCGAGCGGATCCGAATAGCCCGCGTGCGCATCCTGCGCGGCCGGCGCCTTGAGGAAGCTGACCGACGGGAAATTGCCGGCCTTCACGGCCGCGAAGAAGTCGTCGCTGTCGTACTGGTGGTTCGCCGGTTCAGCCGTCTTGCCGTCGGCTTGGACGCTCGAACCGATCGCCGCAACGCTGCTCGGACGCGTGTGCTGCGGGTTCGCGGTCGACGCGTAGTACTGGAACCAGTTGTGGTGCGGGATGTAGTCGGTCGTCGCGGCGTTCACGGCGGTGGCGACCGTGCTGCGGTTACAGCCGGTCGTGCCGTTGCCGTTCGTCGTCGACAGGTTGAAGCCGCCCATGAAGCCGCCCCACGTGATCTTCGCGGCGTTCAGCAGGTCGCCGATGTTCTTGCCGCTCATCATCGCCTGGTCGGTCGTGCTCGAGCACACGTCGAAGCCGGGGTCGACGTCGTTGATCATCGTGAAGCCGCCTTGGCCGTCGTTGATGTAGTACGAGGTGGCCGCGAGCGTCGACGGCTGCTTCGACGTCTTGACGATCTGCATCCCGTTGGTCTGGCCCGACACGACGTTCAGCGCACCCGGCGTCGACGGGCCGTAGACCGTCGTATACGCGTTGTCGCTCATCGCGAAGCGCTGCGCGTAGTTCCACAGCGCGGTGACGGTGTTGCCGTCGAAGTAGCCCATTACCTGGCCCTTCGTGCCGAACGCGCCGGCGCCGCCGGACGAGCCCTTGCCGGTGTATTTCGGGAACAGGTCGGCGAGGCCGTTGTCCTCGGCCTGCTGCTCGGCCGTGTACGCGTGGTTCTGGTCGGCGGTCGCGGCCTGCGTGCGGTCGAGGCGGAACGGGTTCGCGGCGTCGGTGCCGTTGGCCGTGTTCGTGAAGTTCGGGTTCGCGGTGAGCAGCGTGCCCGTCAGCCCGTTGACCGTCGGCGTGCCGGGCTTGGCGGTGAAGGCCGGTTCGCCGGACGGGTTCGACGCGTTCGGGTAGGTGCCGAAGTAGTGGTCGAACGACACGTTTTCGCCGTAGATCACGACGACGTGCTTGATCGGCGTGGCGGTCTGCAGCGCATCCTGCGATGACACCGCGGGCGTCGACGTCGGATCGTCGCTGCCGCCGCAGGCGAACAGCGCAAGCGCTGCGGCTGCACAGGCGGTGACGAGCAAGGCTTGACGGAACATCGGGAAACTCCAGGTAAGGTTTTCGATGGTGGAGAGCGGCCCCGTCGCCGTCTCGGTTCGGCGCGGGGCTCGTGATGGAGCACCGGCATTGAAACAGTCCGGTATGAAGATATGGGGGCGAAGCGGTTTCGCGACGGTTGCGCCGCGGTATCGATTCCATTACGGCGCGACGCGGCGCGAAAGAAAGCGGAAAGGCATAGGCGGATGCAACCGGCGCGACACATTCGGCCGCGGGCGCGGTCGTCGCCGTGCATGCCGCGCCGGTCGGTCCGCCGCGTGCGGCGGGCCGGTCCGTCCGCGAGGTCGTGCAGCGCGCTTTTTTGACAATCCGGTGACACATTCATACGATGATCGGCCCGCGGCGACGATTTCGCGTTGCCAGCCGTCAGCGAGTGTTCAACGTGCCGATCCCCGTTCTGCTTGCCGTCCTGTGTGCCGCGTTCCTGCATGCGTCATGGAATGCGCTCGTGCGCAGCAGCGGCGACCGACTGCGCTCGGCCACGGTGCTGCAGATCGCGATCGGGCTGTTCGCGCTGCTGTTCCTGCCGGGCGCCGCGCCGATCACGCCCGCGAGCTGGGCCTGCGTCGTCGCGTCGGCGGTGATCCATGTTGTCTATACGTTGCTGCTGGTGCGCGCGTACGAGCACGGCGACCTGAGCGTCTCGTATCCGGTCGCGCGCGGCACCGCGCCGCTGCTCGTCACGCTGGGCGCGGCCGCGTTCGCGGGCGAGCGTCTCAACGCCGGCGCGCAATGCGGACTCGTGCTGATCTGCGCCGGCATCATGGCGATCGGGCTCGAGCGCGGGCGGGGCGCGCCACACCGGATGGCGCCCGTGTTGCTCACCGCATTCGCGACCGGCGTATCGATCGCCGCGTACAGCGTGGTCGACGGGATCGGCGTGCGGGAAAGCGGCAGCACGGTCGGCTATACCGGGTGGATGTTCGTGCTGACCGGGCTGCTGATGGCCGCGTATTACCGGCTGCGCGCAGGGCC
Organism: Burkholderia sp. Tr-862; assembly: GCF_011753085.1. Lineage (NCBI taxonomy): Bacteria > Pseudomonadati > Pseudomonadota > Betaproteobacteria > Burkholderiales > Burkholderiaceae > Burkholderia > Burkholderia sp. Tr-862. The sequence continues at coordinate 8,606 of NZ_VWWG01000046.1, read as the reverse complement.
GCTGCGGCTCACGCAGGATCTCGGCGAAACGGCGAAGGCCGCGTGCGGCGGCGTGTTCGCGGCCCTCGCGTACGGGATCGTGATCTGGGCGATGGATCGCGCGCCGATGGGACCGGTGTCGGCGCTGCGCGAAACGAGCGTGGTGTTCGCGGCGCTGATCGCGCGCGTGTATCTCGGCGAGCGGCTGACACCGCGTCGCGCGGGCGGGTGTCTGGTGATTGCTTGCGGGGCGCTGCTGATCAGCGCGTTCGAGGCGACCTGAGGGAGCGTGGCGGCGCACTAGCCGCATTGCGCCGCCCCGGTGATCCGACTTAGCTAAAAAGACCTAGCGCGCCTGCCGCATAACTCGCGAGATGAAAAAACACGACAAACAGCGTAGCGACAACGACCACGGTTGCCCATTTGCGCGACGACCAGCGCCGATAAGCGAACGCGTTGATTACGGCAAAGAGGACCGAGGGCCACAAGGTGAGCGCCAGCAGGCCGACCATGAATAGGGCGTGAGAGGCGCAGTGCTCCATGTCGTTACAGCCGCTGGAATGTGACGCCGTAGCGGGCCAACGAATACGGCTGAACGTATAGAGGGATGCCCAGGTAGCGAGCAAGCCCCATATGAATCCGCCGAGGGTGGCGGCCAGTCGTTTCATTCAACTTCCCAGAAAAGGATTTCTTTCGAGTCGGCCAGGTCCGAGTACCAATTTCCGCGTCGGCCCCGAAGATAATCGAGCGGATTAATCATCGACCGCACGCCTAGGCGAAACCGCCAGAATGATGCGGCAGAGGGCGTGAGCGTGTTCTTGTTCCACAGATCGATATGTCCGCCACTCAAGGCGTCAGCCGAATCTCCTTCCTGTCGCCAGTAGCCGAAAAAGTAGATGATACCGGTTCGGCCACTTATCTTGTCCTGCCAGTCCCGCCCCGTGACGTTTTGGGGTTTGCCCAGGCCGAGGAATGGGCGGAGTTTCAACCATTCGGCCAGTTCATAAGCGCGAGTCGCAGTTGCTTTGCCCTTGAGGAGCAACCGTCCCAACGTTCCTTTTCCCGGCATCGGCTTCAGTACCTTTTGCGAAAACGACTTCATGTCGCTCCCGGCCGCATGAAACGTAACGCTCATCCGGATCGCACATTGATTTTCGTACTCGCCGGTCGGGTCGTCGTATGGGTCTTTCTTCGGGTATGCGCGCCAAAGCTGCTGAAATGTCAGTGCTTTGAGTTGTACGGTTTTTTCAGAGAGCGGCGTGTTGTTGGTGCGGACTTTCGTGGGCGGATTCGGCATCAGTCACGCTCCGTATTGCTTTGCAATGGCGTCGTCGCCCCAATGGACGACGTAAGTGCCGGCTGCCGCTTTGGTGTCAACGCGTGGAAGGGCGCCACTGTAGTCAAGGCATCCGGAATACGTGCGGCCGTCTGCCGTCTCGATGTAGTAAGGATATCCAGCGAGTGTTGACCTACGCGCCATGCACTTGATCTTGTCGTCGTATTGGAAAGGCGCCGCTTCCGATTGTGCTGTCGGGGCAACGGGCCGTGCGCTGCCTATCGCCGGTGCATTACTGGATGCATTGCCTTCTTCATAGAAAATCATGCTGTCGTCGCCCGCCATGACCTTGTTCTGTCCACATGGGCAAAGAACCGGGTCGCCATTTAGAACGACTCTTCGGCCATGGCAACTCATACGCTGGGCGCTGCCAAAAATCTTGAACGCTCCTTCGCAGTTACCACATGTCGCTTCATCTCCGTCTATGGCGACATGCTTGCCTTTGTCGAACATCGTGGACGTGACCGCAATGACGAATCCGCCAGTCGTGGTCGGATCGCCGTCTCTTACTGCTGTTCGGCGCATGGTCAATTCCCTGTGTGTTAAGGAAGAAAAGACGATCGCCGACAGTAAGCAAGTTGCCTATTGGATATGTACGATTTTTTGTGAAAATCGCCAACGAATGGTGGGCGCCGAGTCGATTGAAGATATCGGGCGAGAAATGGAGGGAGGCACAAGCTCCCACCATTTCCGGGGGACGTTCACAGCCGGGGCATTGCCGGGTGACGCGTTGGAAGCACTGGGCGCTAGCTTTCCAACGGCATCGCACTCGTGCACTTGATTTCATCGAGACACACGCTCGAATGCACGCCGCTCACGCCGGGAATGCGCATCAGCGTTTCGAGCAGGAACGTGGACAGCCCCTTCAGGTCGTGCGCGACGACCTTCAGCACGTAATCGATATCGCCCGTCACCGAGAAACATTCCTGGATCTGCGCGAGATCCGACACGAGTTTCTGGAACTTCGACAGGTCGCGGATATGCCCGCGCTCCATCGTCACGTGCACGAACGCGGTGACGCCGAACCCGAGCGTATCGGGGCACAGACGGGTTTCGTAGCGGCGGATCGCGCCGATCTCCTCCAGCCGGCGGTGGCGCCGCAGCGTCTGCGCGGGTGACAGGCCCACGGCCTTCGCCAGATCGAGGTTCGACGCGCGGCCGTTCTCCTGCAATACCGACAACAAGTGGCGATCGATGCGATCGAGAACCGGTTCAGGCATTTTTGTTTCCTCGTCTGTCTCCGGGGTGCAATTTTATCTCATAATGTAGGGTTTGCATGAGCGGGTTACGCAACCCGATTTCGCCGTCGCGACGCTAAACTGACGCCGGATTTTCGTGTGCGGCCGCGGCGACGCGGGCGAGGACGACGGTCGGCGGCCGGGCTGGCGGGCCTGCCGGCAGGAATCGGGCGTCACCGTGCGAAGATCGCAGTCCCCAACCCGGCGGCTCCACGAACGGCCGCCGGCACAGCAAAACAACGCCCGGCACACCGAGGCGTGCCGCACCGCTTCCGGCGGAGGCGGGCAACATGGAGAAGACATGGTTTCTGGAAACGAGAAGGACGGCCTGAAGCGGGGGCTGAAGAACCGGCACATCCAGCTGATCGCGCTCGGCGGCGCGCTCGGCACGGGGCTGTTCCTCGGCATCGCGCAGACGATCAAGATGGCCGGCCCGTCCGTGCTGCTCGGCTACGCGGTGGCTGGCGTCGTCGCGTTCTTCATCATGCGCCAGCTTGGCGAGATGGTCGTCGACGAGCCGGTGGCCGGCTCGTTCAGCTACTTCGCCGACAAATACGTCGGTCACTTCACCGGCTTCCTGTCCGGCTGGAACTACTGGGTGCTGTACATCCTCGTCAGCATGGCCGAGCTGTCGGCCGTCGGGATCTACGTGCAGTACTGGTGGCCCGGCGTGCCGACCTGGGTGTCCGCGCTGGTGTTCTTCGTCGCGATCAACCTGCTGAACCTGGCGAGCGTGAAGTCGTACGGCGAGACGGAATTCTGGTTCTCGATCATCAAGGTCGCCGCGATCGTCGGGATGATCGGCTTCGGCGGCTGGCTGCTCGCGAGCGGCCACGCGGGGCCGGAGGCGAGCATCGCGAACCTCTGGCAGCACGGCGGCTTCTTCCCGAACGGCGTGTCGGGGCTCGTGATGTCGATGGCGGCGATCATGTTCTCGTTCGGCGGGCTGGAGCTGATCGGCATCACCGCGGCCGAGGCCGACGATCCGAAGCACAGCATTCCGCGCGCGACCAACCAGGTGATCTACCGGATCCTGATTTTCTACATCGGCGCGCTGGCGGTGCTGCTGTCGCTGTATCCGTGGGAAAAGGTCGTCACCGGCGGCAGCCCGTTCGTGCTGATCTTCCACGCGCTGAGCAGCAACCTGGTCGCGAACGTGCTGAACGTGGTCGTGCTGACGGCCGCGCTGTCGGTCTACAACAGCGGCGTGTACAGCAACAGCCGGATGCTGTTCGGCCTCGCGAAGCAGGGCAACGCGCCGAAGGTGCTGTGCTCGGTGAACAAGCGCGGCATTCCGCTCGCCGCGCTCGGCGCGTCGGCGCTCGCGACCGGCGCGTGCGTGCTGGTCAACTACTTCATGCCGGGCAAGGCGTTCGAGGTGCTGATGGGCCTCGTCGTGTCGGCGCTGATCATCAACTGGGCGATGATCACGCTGATCCACCTGAAGTTCCGCCAGGCCAAGCGCATTGCGGGAGAGCAGACTTCGTTCCGCAGTCTGGGCTATCCTTTCACGAATTACCTGTGCCTGGCGTTCATGGCCGGCATTCTCGTCGTGATGTACCTGACGCCGGATCTCCGCCTGTCGGTGTACCTGATCCCCGTATGGCTCGCGGTGCTCGCGATCGGGTATCGCTTCCGTCAGAAGAATGCGGGCTACGCGATGCGCGACGGCGCGTCCGCGCGCTGACACGGGCACCACGACCATTCTTCCAGACGAGACCGACATAGCCATGTTCGAACACATCGACGCGTACCCGGGCGATCCGATCCTGACGCTCAACGAGAACTTCCAGAAAGATCCGCGCGATCAGAAGGTCAACCTGAGCATCGGCATCTATTTCGATGCCGAAGGCCGGATTCCCGTGATGGGTGCCGTGCGCGAAGCCGAAACCGCGCTGCAGCGCGATCTCGGCCCGAAACCCTACCTGCCGATGGTCGGCCTCGCCGCGTATCGCGACGCCGTGCAGGCACTCGTGTTCGGCGCCGATCACCCGGCGCGTGCGGCCGGCCGCATCGCGACCGTGCAGACGCTCGGCGGCTCGGGGGCGCTGAAGGTGGGCGCCGATTTCCTGAAGCGCTACTTCCCGGACGCGCAGGTGTGGCTCAGCGATCCGAGCTGGGAAAACCACCGCTTCATCTTCGAGCGGGCCGGCTTCACGGTGAACACGTACCCGTACTACGACGAAGCGACGGGCGGCCTGAAGTTCGACGCGATGCTCGCGGCGATCGACGCGCTGCCGGCGCGCAGCATCGTGCTGCTGCACGCGTGCTGCCATAACCCGACCGGCGTCGATCTCGACGAAGGCCAGTGGGAGAAGCTGATCGACGTGATCGAGGCGCGCGGGCTGCTGCCGTTCGTCGACATGGCGTACCAGGGCTTCGGCGCGGGCCTCGACGCGGATGCGTTCGCGGTGCGCGAACTGGCCCGCCGCGGCGTGCCGGCGCTCGTCGCGAACTCGTTCTCGAAGAATTTCTCGCTGTACGGCGAGCGCGTCGGCGGCCTGAGCGTCGTCTGCGAGGATGCGGCCGCGGCCGAGCGCGTGCTGGGCCAGTTGGCCGGCGCGGTGCGCTCGAACTACAGCAACCCGCAAACCTACGGCGCGAAGGTCGTGGCGACGGTGCTCAACACGCCGGCGCTGCGCAAGCAGTGGGAAGAAGAGCTCGCCGCGATGTGCCGCCGCATCGCGCGGATGCGCCAGTCGATCCACGACGGCCTGCGTGACCACGTCAGCGGCGAAGCGCTCACGCGCTACGTGAAGCAGCGCGGGATGTTCACGTACACGGGCCTGACCGAATCGCAGGTCGACGCGCTGCGCGAAGTGCACGGCGTGTACATCCTGCGTTCGGGCCGCATGTGCGTCGCCGGCCTGAACGATTCGAACGTCGGCATCGTCGCGGAGGCGATCGGCAAGGTGCTGAAGAGCGGCGTCTGACCGCACGCCTCCGGGCGCCCGATCGTTTCGCCGAAACCGGCTGTCTCCTTCGCGGAGGCAGCCGGTTTTTTGTTGCGCGGCGGCGGCGCGGCGCTACGATGGAAGCTCGAACGCATGACGAAGGAGCGGCATGGCCATTCGAATCGTACGGCTCGGCACGCCGCGCGCGGCCGGCGAGGGCCTGAGGATCGGCACGGTGCGGCGACCGCCGCGCGGCGTACCCAAGGCGGAATTCGCGTCGCGCAACTACTATGATGTATGGTTGCCGACGCTGTCGCCGAGCCCCGAGCTCGTCGCGCAGGCGCTGGCTGCCGAAACCGACGCCGAATGGCGCGCGTTCACGCGGCGCTTTCGCGCGGAAATGGCGCATGGCGACGCGCCGAAGGTGCTGGACCTGCTCGCCGCGCTGTCGGCGACGAGCGCGTTCTCGATCGGCTGCTACTGCGAGGACGAACGCCGGTGCCATCGCGGCGTGCTGCGCGAACTGCTGGCCGAGCGCGGTGCGGCGATCGACGCGGACGCGGGCTGAACGCCGGTCCGGCCATGCGAGGGGCGCCGCATCGTGCGGCGCAGCGAAGCCGTTGACGTGGGTCAAGCGTGCGGCCGTGCAGACGGCTATGCTCAGGTCATGGGATCGTCACGACGATGACAGGCGGACAGATGCAGATTGCCTTTCCACCGGAACCGCCCGAATATTGCGCACGCGATCTGGTCGTCGCGTTTTCGGCGCTGGTCGATGGCCGCTGCGTGCAGTGCGCGATCACAGCCGAAGCGCTGGAAGACCATTTCGGCGCGCCGTCGCTGCTCGAGCGGGACCTGCTGGCTGCGTTCGAAGCGCATCGGTCGGCGATCGATGCGATGGCACGACGGATGCTCGAAGAAATCGGCGGACGGCCGGTGTTGCTGCATAGCGGTCATTTCCGGCTCGACGAAGACTGATCCCGCAGGAGGGCGCATGACACTGCAAGGTACGATTCATGAACGCGACTGGTCGGTCGAAATCGAGACGCGACCGTGCGAATCCGGCGAGTTCCGCTGTCGTGTGTCGGTCGAGCACGGCGCGGGAGCGGCACGCTTTCATCATACGTTCGAGCACAGTCACGCGTATCCCACCGAGCACGAGGCGGCGATCGAAGGGCTGCGGGCCGGGATGACGTGGATCGAAATGAAGGCGTCGCAGACATTCAGCGTATAAACCCTCTCGCGCCAATGGTTGCGCGCAGGTGGCGCCGCCACGGGCAGTGATCGCCGCGTCAGGCATCGCGCCGCGTGCGGGACAGGGACACACAGTGACAGCTACGCGGTCGACGAGCGCCGATCTCGTCAGGAGGCGCGCCATGGGCGTGGGCATGCAGATCGTCTGCGTCGGATTCACGGGGTCCGCCGCGCTTGAAGCCGAAGCGGGGGCGCAGTTGGTGCGGCTCGAACGATTCCGTGCACGGCTCGACGATTGCCGGCTGACGATCGAGTCGCGCACGATCGGCGACAGCGATCGGAGCTACGACGTGCGGCTCGAGCTGGTCATGCACGATCGCGCGCCGGCCTCGCTGCCGTGCAGTACCGGCGACGACGTGGACGAGACGATACGCCGCGCGTTCGCGCAAGCCGAACAGGCGTTGTCCGCCTGGCAGGCGGACGAACCTGAAGCGGTCGCGTCGCGTGCGGTCGAGACGGGCGCCGCCGCGAAATGATGCTTGCCGCGCGCGCGGTCCGTCAGACCTGGGCGAGCGCCTGCGCGTCGATGATCCGCACGCGCTTACCGCGCGTTTCGACGAGCGACTCCCGATGGAACCGCGAGAACATCCGGCTGACGGTTTCGAGCTTCATGCCGAGATAGCAGCCGATTTCCTCGCGCGTCATCCGCAGGTTGAATTCCGATGCCGAATAACCGCGCGCCTCGAAGCGCGACGACAGGTTCAGCAGGAAATGCGCGACGCGCTGCTCGGCCGACATCGTGCCGAGCAGCAGCATCTGGCTCGATTCGCGGACGATCTCGCTGCTCAGCATCTGATAGAGAAAATGCTGCATCGATTTCATTTCGCGGCATGCCGCTTCGAGCGCGCCGAACGGGATGATGCACACGACGCTGTCTTCGAGCGCGATCGCGTCGCAGCAGTGCCGGCCGTTGCCGATGCCGTCCATGCCGAGCGTTTCACCGGCGATCTGGAAGCCGTTCACGTGCTCGCGGCCGTCGCGATGCATCATCACCGTCTTGAACGAGCCCGCGCGCACCGCATAGATGCTCTGGAACGGGTCGTCGGTGCGGAACAGCGCGTCGCCCTGGCGAACGTGCCGGGTCGAGCAGATGATCGCGTCGAGGCGGCCGTATTCGTCCGCGGTGAGGTCGGGCGGCAGGCACATCGAGCGCATCGCGCAGACGGAGCAGCGCGCGGCCGGATGTTTGGCGGTGTCGGCGCGTGCGACCGCGTGAAGCGGAATCGGTGGCCGAACCGCGACGGGTGGGGCAGTGGCGAAGGCGGTGACGGTAGACATGAATCTCTCCGGCTCGATCAGGGTTGGTGCGCGCGAGCGTGCACCAGGGATTCGATGACGCGGCATGCGGCGTCGAATTCGGCGGTCTTGTCGAAGAAATAATCGGCTCCGGCCGCCGCGCATGCCTTTCTGAATGCAAGCGCCGAGTGGTTCGTCAGCACGATCGTGACGACGGGCGGTGCGGCCTTCGACAGCATCCCGATCAGGTCGAGACCGCTGCCGTCCGCGAGCCGCAGGTCGACGATCACGACGTCCGCGCGGCTGCTGCGGATGTGCGTCCACGCGTCCTGGCCGTCTTCCGCTTCGCCGACGACCACGACGCCGCCGATCGCGCCGACGAGCAGCGCGATCCGTTGCCGCACGGCGACGGCGTGATCGACGAGGAACACCCTGAGCGCGGCGGCAGGTGACAGGCTGGCATTCATGCCGGCAGTATCGTGTTGCGCCGCCGAAAATGAAATCGGCCGAATTGGAAGTTTGTGTAGGCCACTTCGACGCGTTGTAGGGCGTTTCCTACAAGCGTGTGCGAAAGCGGCGGCGACGCCTGTGTCGGGCCGCCGGGTGCGCGGCGCGCAGGCGGCTGTCGGCCGCCGCCGTCGTTGCCGCCGGTGCCGCCGCGTGGAATCA